>JAITUM010000021.1 GCA_031286305.1 Candidatus Fibrimonadaceae bacterium
TGTTTCTTTGGTTGCTTGTTTTATTCTTTTAGCATTGGAGCAACCTTAAAATGCAATGAATATGACCGTATAGAAGCCAAAGGATACGGCAATACTAGGAAATCTGCTGATGATGACGCTGATATAGAGATTGCAAGAAAAATATCCTCTGCCGTAAAAGCTGTTTCTAAGGATTCGTCTTATGTGGGAACAGAAGGCGGTGCCATTCAAAGAGATATTGGCATAGCAACCCAAGTTAGCAAAGTGGAGGCAATTCTTAAAAACAAGCATGATGTGCATCCGCTTAGAGAGCCTTATAAAGACGGTGATGTTTGGGTGTCAGAGCGTTATATATGCCGCTCGGATGCTGCAAAGCCGTATTTGGATAGCCTTAGGTATTTGGTTGGCGTTCTCAGAGAGTCCTCTTGCGAGAGAGCAAATGAAGTATACAAAAATATTGCGGGTTTGGAAAGCATCATTGCTCCGCTTGGTAAAATGAATGCCGCAATTCAAAAGGAATATGAAGCCGAATATGCGAAAGCAAGCAATGAGTGCGGTCCTGCCGGCAAGGGCATATACTTGGAAATCAAAGAAAATATTCTTGGTTCTCAAACAGATATTATAAAACTTAAGCTGGAAGAGCTGCTTTCGCAGAACAATTGCAGAGTGGAATCAAAGGCTAAAAGCAATAGCTTTACTTTGAAAGTGCAAGCCAGAGACTGCAACTATAAGCACGACGGCACTTTTGACCATTGCGGTTCTTGCGCAACGATAGACCTTGCAGACGGCAAGAACAAGAAAGGCGGCTTGAAAGCTAATGTAACAGCAAGAGCCGCTTATGTGAGCAAGGAGACAGCTTGCGAGAAAGCCGCAGAAGAAGCTGCCCCTGAAATATGGGCAAAGATTAAGGATAAAATTAACGAGGTGTGTAACTAAGGAGGAAACATGAGAACACTTTTTTTAATAACATCAATTTTATGCACTCTTGCTTTTGGGCAAAATGCAAAGCCTAGGTTTGTAGTTTCGGTATCCGGCGAATTGCAAACGGGCATAGCAGATGTGCTGGCGGATGAAATCTCTTACGCTATAATAAAGAGCGGCAAATACGACTTGCTTGCCAATGACAGGCAGTTTAAGGAGACTCTGAAAAAGGAGTTTCAGCAGGGCAATGTTAGCGATGATAAAATTATTGGCTTGGCAAAAAAGGCCGGCGCAGATTATTTATGCTTCGCAAAGGTTACATCTGTTTTAGGCAGCAACCAAGTAACTGCCCAGCTTGTGGACTTAACCACTATGTTTTATGGTTCAATGGGCAAGGCGAATGGCAGGTTGTCTGAGTTGGATCATTTAACTGAGATTTCTCAAAAGGTTGTTGCCGATATGCTTGGTTTTGCCGTTTCTTCGGGCATTGGCGGTGGCACAGGTAGCGTAGCTGCCGACAACACCTTCACCGATTCTCGTGATGGCAAAAAATACCGTACTGTTAAAATTGGCAGTCTTGTATGGATGGCAGAGAATTTAAATTACAATTCAGGCACTAATTGGTGTTATGCCAACGACGATTTTAACTGCAGAAGATTTGGCCGTTTGTACGATTGGAACACGGCTCGCAGCATTTGTCCGCAGGGTTGGCATTTGCCTAGCCAAAGCGAATGGAGTTATTTGGTTCAAAATGCTGGGGGTGATGTAGCAGGAACAAAGCTTAAGGCTAAATCCCCTTCTTGGAACGGCACTGATGATTTTGGCTTTTCGGCTTTGCCGGGCGGCAGCCGCAATGCGTATGGCGGTGTCGGTACACGCGGCTTCTGGTGGTCGGCTACGGAGAGTGGTAGAGATGCCTTCAGCCGGAGCATGGGTTCGAGCAACGAGAGTGTGCTCGAGGGCAGCAGTACTAAGGCTTTCGGCTTTTCTGTTCGTTGCGTTCAGGACTAGCGTGCTGTGTTGGCGAAGCGAACACAACACGCCGCCGCAGTGCAATAGGGCAATCAACGTTGCGCAAAATGCACAATCACGTTGCAGGGCAAGGCACGCCTTGCCCCTACGGGTTCAAAATCATATTTCCAAATGCAGAACAACCGCGGTATTTATCGGCATCCTGTAGGGGCGACCCTTGCGGTCGCCCTGCAACGTGATTGCCCATCCACAACGAAATCCAAAACCGGGGCGTTGCGGGGCGTTTGGTGAGCGTAGTCGAACCAGCCCCGCACAAGGGGGTAGCGGAAAACGCCGCCACCGTAGGGGCAGTACCTACGTGTCTGCCCTTGTGCAATGTAACGGGCGGTTGCAGCGAGGGGGATTTACCCATTTAAAAATTTAGATGCGTTGGTCCTAGCCGCTACCGAGTTAAGCATTTTCTATATTGCGACTGAATTACGAGAGGCAAAATGTTAGCTATTAGACAAAACAAAGCTGGTCTGCGGGTACTTATAGCCGGCAGCGTGCTGCTGTTATTTTTAGGGATTCTTTACGTTTGGAGTGTTTTTGTAAAGCCGGTTAGCGAGGCTTACGAGTGGGACATCGAAAGCGTTAAGCTGATGACCACGTTTATGCTCAGTTTTTTTGCCGTGGGAATACTTGTCGGCGGCAAGATGCAGCTTAAGATAGGCGCTTCGGCGGTGGTTTTTGTTGGGGGGATGATGCTCGCCGTGGGTATGTTCGTGTCGGCGCTTTTAACGCCCGATACTGCGTGGTTAATGTATTTTACTTACGGCATTGCCGGCGGCTTTGGCGTTGGAGCGGCCTACAACGCGGTTATTTCTGCTGCTCAGCAGTGGTTTCCTCAAAGGCGGGGTTTTGCGATAGGGGTCAGCGTTTGCGCGTTTGGTTTCGCGACGGTTATATTCGCACCCCTTATTGAAGCGCTAACGGCTCGATTTGGCGTGAAGAGCACGTTTATGATTCTTGCGGCGGTTTTCTTCACGGTTGTGCTCGCGCTGTTTCGGTTCATCCGCCTGCCCGAGACGCAAGGCGACGCGGCGGCAGCGGATCTGTTTGCGAAAAGGCAGTATACGATGGAGGAAGCGCTTAAAACTAAGCAGTTTTACCTCATCACCATTTCGATGATGTTCGCGACTACTGCGTTTTTCGTTCTCAATCCCATTTTTGTAGTTCTCGCTTTAGAGCGTGGCCTTAGTGGATCAATGCCAACCATCGCCGTGATGCTAACCGGTGTCGCCAACGCGTCGGGTCGCTTATGCGTGCCGCTTTTGTCGGATAAGATAGGGGGTGAGAAGGCGATTATCACCATCATTTTGGCAACGGGTATGTGTGCGCTGCTTTTGTGCTTTGCTCAGGGTTTCCTGTTTGTGGCAGCGGTTGTTGTTGTTGCTTTTTGTTTCGGCGGCATTCCCAGCACTTATCCGGTTATCACGGCGGATTATTTTGGGATAAAAAATGTCGGTTCCAACTATGGCGCCGTCATGATAGGTTACGCGGTATCGGCGCTCACTTTCCCAATGGCGCTTGCACTGATTAGCGACACCACGGTCAAATTTGTAATTTTGGCGTTTCTATCGCTAATAGGCGCGGCGTTAATGGTTTGGCTGATGCGGAGCAGGGAAAGATAAATGAATAAAAAGGAGTTGTTCAGTTTTTTGCTAACTGCACTTCGCATAAAACGCACTTTTTGCTAAGTACACTTAGCATTATCACTGAAAAATTTTGTTCTATCCACTTTCTTTTAAGGAGATTTTGAATATCAATAATATTAAAGATAATTACGACAGAGCAAGAAAAAAAACAAAGGTACTTTCTTTGCTGGATGAATGCCTTGAGTGGGGAACTTTCCCTGAAATTTGGCAAATAAAAAATCATTCCGTTAGATTGGAACTTTTGAAAAATTATTTTGAATCCATTAAATAAAGCCAGAGAATAATCAATCAACTAAGATTGAGGATGTGGAATTTTCCCCCCTAACTCCATAAACCCCAGGCACTTATACGCTGTTTTTGAGTAATACCCTTACCGCTATGCATTTCGATGGTAAACAGCCAAAGGCTGGTCAATTTCGCATGTTGTCTGAACCAAAGTTTGCAGGATTTTCAGAATGGAAAAACTGCGTTTTTGAGTCGATTTCGGCGTTTTAACGGGAAAAACAGCACATAACAAAAAACCTACCTTTTTTGTTATACCCAAAATATAGAAAAAAGCTACGTTTTTGTCAAATTTTCGAGGGTTAAATAAACGACTAAATTAACCATCCTGCGGATGTTCACCAGCGAAATGCAAAGCTGGAAGGGTGTTGCTTAAAAACAATGTTTTTTTGCATTGCCTATACCCTATACCCCCCCAAGCGAATAAATCAGCAAGTATTTACTATATTAAATGTAACAAATCGCAAACTTGGAGCTTGCCAATGAAAACTAGCCACCGAACACTAGCCATTAGCCATTTACTAGCGCTTGCGCTGATATTTTTAGCCACTTCCGCCTTTGCCGGCCCTGTTAGCCATTTTGGAGCCTTGAAAGTGTGCAAAATAAGCAACAAGGGGCGTATTTGCGGTTCAAAGAACGGTTTGGAATCTACACCTGTTCAAGTCAAGGGACCTTCTCTTTTTTGGCATTCCTCAGCTGAAGGCGCTCCATTTTATGTTCCGGAAACAGTGGATTGGTTTGTGGATAATATGGAAGTAGGCATTGTACGTACAGCCATGGGTGTAAGGTACTTGGCTCAGAATATGCAGTGCCAAAATTCAGGTCCAATTAATGGCAGCGGTTCAACTGTTTTGGGCTATTGGGATGCTGCAGCCAATTCGCAACGAATGATAGAAAGGGTTGTGGATGCTGCTATTGAGAATGATGTTTATGTTATTGTGAACTGGCATTCCCATGATGCGCACAATGAAACCGCTAGAGCCACAACTTTTTTTAGAGATATGGCAACAAAATATAAGGATGTTCCCAATATAATTTGGGAAATATATAACGAACCTGTTTGCGCAAGCGCAACGCAAATAACTACTTATGCAAATACAATAATAAATGCAATTCGCAATGCCGGCAGTAATAATTTAATCTTGATAGGTAGCCGCTCATGGTCTCAGTTTCCATACGAGCAGGCACAAAATTGGGGCGGTTCAAATAATACAACTGGTTCTAATAATGCGGTTACGAGTAATGTAGCATTCACTTTTCATTTCTATGCAGCAACGCCGTCGCACTCAAGCGTACAAACAAATGCGCAAAGTGCAATTGATGCAGGTTATGCTGTTTTTGGTTCCGAATGGGGATTTTCTCAGGCAGAAGGTACCGGTGGTCTTAATCAAGCAACATCTTGGAGAACCTGGATGGATGGCGCGGACCTGATAAGTAACTGCAATTGGGGAGCTTCGGCTAAAGATGAAACTTCTGCTATGTTCACTGCAGGAACCACGGTAGCAAACCTTTCAACAAATCGTCTTACTACTTCCGGAGGTTACTTCAACAGTTATATGACAGAAAACAATGTCAAAAAATGGATGGACTTTATACCGGCAAATCACCCAAAAGCAAGTGATGTTTCCATATCTATTGTGGATGGAGAATCCGTGGCATTGTCCGCCACACAGCTAGGCTTAGCTTCTGGTAGCACTATTTCCGGAGTTGGTAAACCTTTATCAGGTTTGGCAAATTTTACATCTAATGGCGTTACATATGAAACTTCCCCAAGCGGTTCGCAAGAAGCAAGAGATATTTTCTCATATTACATAACTCAAAACGGTATTACCGCAGAGCGTAGGGTTTTAGTTACCATCACAAATAGGCGCCCTTATTTGCCGCAAAAAGACCCTCTTGCTGTTAGCCGCAAAACACGCACCTCAATTGGCGCAAAAACCACTCTTAGCGCTTCGGACCCAGCCTCTGATCCCAACTTAACATTTAAAGACACTGAACTTTCTGACCCAAGCATAGGAATACTGAGTTATAACGCAAATAAAGACACGGTGTTTTTTACTCCGAATGAGTCTCAGCACAATGTTTCTTCTGCTGAAGTGACTCTTAATTATACCATTCAAAATTCAGGCGGCACTTCTTCTTCTGGAAGCATTGTTTTGCAACTTCAAAATTTTGCACCCTCCATAAATCAGGCTGTTGTTAATAACTGCTGCGCCGGCATACACCCAAATACAGGTCCAATACGCATTTCTATATCGCAGGTAGGCGGCAGGGATAGAGACGACGATTCTTTATGGTTTGTAGGTCATTATTTGCATCCTCAATATCCCGGAACGTTGGAGCAAATAAGCCCGGATACTTTGATTTACTATCCTGAGGCAAACCGAGTGGGCTCTGTGGTCATTTTATCCGTAATAACAGATGGACTTTTAGACTCTCCCGTAGGCAGAAGTGTTTTGAGGTTAAGCGGCAACGGTACAGATATAGGCGATTTGCCTGCGCCGCCTATAACAACGGAAATACCAAATTATAACCCTACTCCCGTTATTGCAGTGACGGCAGGTTCGTTTGGTTTAAAGTCTTTTGCTTCGGGAATTGCGGTTGATTTTGCGCAAAGCGGCATGGCTAGATTAGATGTGTACTCGCTTTCCGGGAGGCATGTGGGAACTTTGCTTAACGGCTGGCAAAACATAGGCACAACAGAGGTTTCTCTTAAAAACCTTAATCTGCAAAAAGGTGTTTATATTTTGCGTTTGAAGCAGGGTGCACAAGTTAAAACATTGAGAGTTGTGAATTGAAAAAAACTTTGATTATAATTTTATTCCTCGCTGTTCTTTCATATTCAATTGGTCCGGTTTCTTATTACGGCAAACTTAAAGTAAGAGAGCAGGGAAGAGCCTTTATAGATGGCTCTAAGGGGCATGCTAATGTGCAAGTTAGAGGCGTGAGTCTCGGATGGAGCAATACGGGTTGGGAAAGTTCAAGGTTTTTCAATAAAGAAGCTGTCCATGCAATGGTCGATGACTGGAAAGCCGAAGTGATTCGAGTGCCTATAGGAGTGGGTAACCATAACCAGTGGTGCGGTTGCTATTTGTGCGATAAAACCGGAAATATGGAGCGTGTAAAAGCTGCAATTGATGCCGCTCTTGCTAAGGACGTTTACGTGATTATCGATTGGCATTCTCACAGTGCTCATAGCAGTGAGGAAGAAATTGAAGCTGCCAAAGATTTTTTTGAAGAAATGGCGGAGGTTTATGGAGCTTATGATAATATCATTTTTGAACTTTACAACGAGCCTTTAAGTGTTGCTTGGGCAGAAATCAAATCTTATGCCGAGCAAATTATTCCGCTGATACGTAAGCATTCGGATAATCTTATTCTTGTTGGTACTCCTAGTTGGTGTCAAAAAATAAGAGCTCCCATAGGCAACACGATTGATGATCCGAATGTAGGTTATGTTTTGCATTTTTACTCACGTACTCACTCTTTGACAGGATCTCCTTCAAATGCTTGGACTCGCGATAGCATAAATGTTGCTCTGAGTGCCGGTTTACCCATTTTTGTTACGGAATATGGCACAACAAACGCCGATGGCGGGCAACCTCCGAGTAACTATAATTCGCATGATGCTGAGCGTTCGGATGAATGGCATGCTTATATGGATAGCAGAAAGATATCCTCTGTGGCTTGGAACGTTAATGATAAATATGAAGGTTCGGCATTTTTTGGCACTGTTAATAGATGGTTTGAGCCTGAGGAGCAGGCTAAACCGGAAAATTGGAGCGATTTGGATAAAATGACCGCTTCCGGGCAATACATATTCAATAAATTAAACGAATATTATAAGTGTGTCCCTTGGAACCCTAACCCTGATGCCTCTTGTGTTACATCTGCAATTATGAATATAAGTGCCGCGTTCCCAAGTGAGGGTATTTTTGAAATATATTCTCTGCAGGGGAAAAAAATAGGGGAATTTCAGGGTTCAATTACGGATTTGAAGTTAAATAGTGGAGTTTATATGATTATTTCGAGACAAAATGGGGCAAAATATACGAAAATATTAAGTTTTTTCAAATAATTTGCTTTTTCCAAAAAAATAATTGTATATTATGAACATGATTTCTAAAAATAGCAGCTTGCATTGGGCACTTGTAGTTTCATTTGCGGTATTGTTTTTATGTTTTTCCAGCGCTTTTGCGGCTTTTAGTGATTACCGAGATAGGGATTCCGAGCGTTTTTTGCCAAAAGTAGTTAAACCTTTCCACGCAGATCAAGATGTTGTAGTCATAGTTATGCGTGAAAGTATACCTAGGGGTGGAGGCTACACCTACCAGTATCCGCGCGAAAATCCGGAGCCAAAACTTACGGATAGATATGCTATGGAAGGCGATTTGTCTATGGAAATAGAATTGATAGCAAGTGATTATTCCGGTGTGGCAATTTGCATAGCCGGCTCTGCAGACCTTACTCCTTATATAGAAGAAGGTGTTTTGGAATTTTGGATTAAAGGCGACAAAGGCGGTGAAGTAGCCCAATATGTTTTAGTTGATGACGGTGTTAAAAGCAATGGCGAGTCTTTGCAGGTGAAAATAGGTTCAAAAAGTTTTGGCGATATCACAACAGAGTGGCAAAGAATAAGCATTCCTCTTAAAGCTTTCGGAGAAATGGGTGTTTATTGGGATGCCAAAAATCAAAGAGAGGTTTTTATGCCTTTTTCTTGGGGTAATTTCAAGGGTTTTAGAATAGAAGTTCGCAAAGATGAAAATCAGGCTTTCAAAGTTTGGTTAGATGATATAGTTATTAAGAAGATTGGCGAAGAATATAAGGGTCCTGCCGGTTATCCTTTCCGCAACGTTTTGTGAGGCTTGCATGAAAGAAAAATTTTTAATCAGTTTGGTATTTTTAGCATCTTTTGCTTTGGCTCAAGATGTGGAAAAGTTATCGCAAGTAGAAGCTCGTTTAGATTCTCTTGGAGACTATGCCGGTTCCACGGTAATAGGCAAAGATGATGCACCCGTTGCCGTTTCCGGTGATTTTACGGTGCGTTTAAAACATTTTGACTATACAAAATCTTCTACCTTGCAAGAAGGTGAAAGGATGCGCACTCATATAAGTTCAGGTTTAAATGCTCTCATTGTAGCTTCTCCTTCGTCTTATTTAACCGTATTTTCACGCTTTTATTTACCTTTTGACTTTACAGGATTTTATGCAAACGAAAAAGCCTTTGTTCCAAACAGGGAAAATTTAGGCGATACGGGAGAAAGAGCTCCGAGTTTTCATGAATCGGGAGATTTATACGGAGCAGCTTTAAATGAAGATATGCTTGTTGGCTTTGATATGCGCGGAGGAAATTTTGGCGCAACATTGCTTATGGGCGGTGTTATTTGGACAAGCCAAAGCCCGCTTAGCATGTGGGAGCGTGAAACCAATCAGCGTTTTATTTCTCAATATGAACTTTACGAAGAAGAAAAGGTTGTTAGCACTTATTATAAAGAAAAGGGTTTTAAGCCGGTAAAAGAAGGCGGCAGAGCATTTTGGACAAACCGTTCTTTTGGCGGAATACTCTTGGATGTGCACACCCTGCCTTGGAACCTGAAAGGACAAGTGATGTTTGCACAACCGGTTAATGCAGATATTGGAGCAAGAGACGGATTGCGCCTTAATAGCAGAGACAAAACCGAAATGGAGCTTACCGGTACTTATGATTATCGCGGTATGGTTATAGGAGGGCGTTTTGCTAAGGAAAAAATTGATTTTGCTCAGGCGAGTTTAACAGTTGGCGCTAACTATGTTGGCATTGACTATGATCCCGGGCATATATATGAATCATCATTTGCAACAAATAATTTTGACCCTGCTAATACCAGCGTGAAGTTTAACAATTTGCACGTAGCCTCTCTTGATTTAAAGGGTAACCTAACACCGAAATTCTTTTTGGCTTTTGATTTAGCTTTCAGCTGGGATGATACCCTTTCTTTCCGTCCTAAATTTAGCTTTGATGAAAATTCAGATTGTTATGAAGAATTGCAGGTTGAAAGCCCAACTGCACGTTGCTACAACTATAAAAAATATGGCACAACAACTTCTACACCATCCCTTGGTATCTATGTAAAAGCACAGGATAAACATTTGGTACCTGCAACGTTAGAGTTTATTTATTTGCCTAAAGATTTTTATTCTCCCTACTCAATGTCTAACCCCGATAGATGGCCTGCTTGGCGCAAAGACCAGTTTTATGTTGGTGCGGGAACTTTCCGCTATGGCCCCAATATGGTGGGAGGAAATCTAAAAATAGAGCCTGAATTTAACCGCGGACGTTTTGATTTTCAATATGGAATTCACAAGCAAGTTGAAGAAGGTGCAGATATAATAAACTTCAAATATAACTTGGTTGGAAGACAGCTGTGGGAAACTTCTTCAAGCTGGACTCGGCACAAGCCTTTCTTCAACCTTGATTCCGGCTCCGCGGGTGGCTACGTCTCTAGACTAGCCGGAATTCCGCAGGCTCCATCCCAAGTTAAAGATAGATTGAACCATCAAAATGGAGGTTTGCGCAGTGGTTATGGTGAAACATGGGATGCTTTTACCCCTTATGCATCAGCGCAAGAAGCTTTTTATTGTGCCCAGGCAAATTTTTATACAGATGCTAGTGCCTGTGCCATGCCAACAAGCACAAAATGGAACTCTACCGTTGCAGTAGATATGGGTTACGATATAGGTCATTGGTTTGGTACCGGTAGAAATATTATGTTGCAATTATTCACTGCGCTTTCCGGTGTTTCAAGTTCCTTTATTCCTGTTGCTTACACGGATAAATATGATGATGATATGCTTATGTGGAGTTTGTTTGTGCAATCTGAACCTGCGGTGGCTATCACTCCAAATTTACACGGAGTTTTGATACTTGGTTTTGAAAATTTCCGCGCAGAAAAAGCTTATGTTGCTCTTAGAGATTTAACTTTAGGTTCTACGGGAATTTCGTCTGGCAGAACCGCTTATGATGCATTATATGCGGGTGGCATGCAGTACTATCAACTTTCTCCCATAAACATTTTGCAAACGGCGCTTGGTTTTGGTTTTGATTGGGATTTTGCCGCGCGCGCAGGTTTGCATTTTCGCTACAAGTATCTAACGAATAATGATGAAAATTTACCGCAGAATAATTGGAAAGCGCACCACGTTCAAGCCGAAACAAAGGTTTGGTTTTAGAGAGGTTTGAAATATGAAACGAATTTTTGCTTTTTTTGCTCTTTGCTCTTTGGTTTTTGCCACGGAAGAATACAGGCTTGAACAAGAGATAGATAATAGGGTAGAGGCGATTAATGCTCGCAAGGGAATTGAAATAGGCGGAACTGTTCGCAGTGCGTCTTTTAATTCTCATTTTGAATCGCCAGATGTTGGTTTTAGCAGCGGCGATAATCCTAGATTTGTTAACAGATTGCCCGATCGTGAAATAGTTGAATTTGTGCAACTGGACTTAGATTTTAAGTTTCGCCCTTACGATGTTATAGGCGCTAATTTAAAATTGCGTTTGGGAGCAGGTATGCAGGAATATTTTGCTGCTGCTGCTACAACGGTAAATGTTCCCTGGCTCAATATTGAAGGTAATCAGAAAAATTTCTATTGGGTTGTAGGTGATTTCCGTCAGCTTTACTCTCCATTAACTCTTTACATGCCCGGTCTTGATATTATGTATGAGCCTACAATTTTTGCACGCAAAAGAGAAATGGCGCAAAAAGAGGCTTTGATGGAAGGTAATCAAAGAAATTTGCAAGGTTTTAATTTGCAATTCCGTCCCCAGTTGGGAGAGGCTTTGGGTGAACTTCGCGCAGAAGCTTTAGGTGCCCGTTTGCGCAGAGCCGGCTACTTAGACGCAAGTGGAGCCATGGGTAATATACTCCCCAACGAAGGAATTCCGGGAGCAACACAAGCAGGGCGTTTTGATAAATTTTTGCTAGGTGGAAACCTTGAAATGTTGCCGCTTAACAAGAACTTGTTAGTTGGAGGAACTTATCTTGCCATTTTAGACGATAAAAGCACTTCTAGATATTATATTTGCGAAGGAGATTGTTCATTAAATGATTTTAATAGAAATTACTTACTCAACACTTTGGATTCTTTGCCGCAGAAAACCTTTGTTTATGCCGGCAGAGCAGGTGCAGATATAGCTGGTATATTAAAGAACAATTCCTTGGTAGCTAATTTTACAGGTGAATTTGCCATGTCAGATGACAAGGTTTATACACTACTGCCGTTGCACGAAGATCCTGAAGATGAAAGCAGCAAAATTATAGGCACAACCAATACCGGCAAACAAGAGACTGGCAGTGCTCTTTTAGCTCAAATGGACTTGGGTTACAAAGGTGGTATAAATGTTCTGCTTTCCAGTTCTTTTATTCGCAATGAAGCCTCTTGGTTTAATAATGTAGCGCAGACCCCTTCTTTCTTTGCGCGCCGTGTGTTGAACAGTGATAAGGACAAAGGTTGTATTTCCGGTAGTTGTTTTTCCACTTCTTCTGCCACTGATGATAGATCCTTTAATTTAAGTAAGTATGGAGTTTATTCTCCGCTTTATTCTTCCTTTGATGCACTTTACTTTTTCACGCCAAAATTTTCACCCATGTCGGTAACGCTCACTGGTAGTGAACCGGGCTCTGATGCGCAGACTAGGAGTTATAATATAGCGCCTTATGCAAAAACCTCATGGAGTCCTTCAACTTTAACGCGCGCAGAACTTGTTCTTTTAGAAGAACTTTCCGACCTTAACTTGCAAATGGCTTTGCCGAGTGGTTTTGCAACTTCCAATCGTCAAGGCTTTCAAGAGGTTTTAACGGTGAATTGGAAAAATTTAGCAGAGGTTAAGGGTTTATTTGCAAATTACCAACAACTCTCAGCCTTTGATAATGCAAAAGAAGCAAAATATACTGAGTATGGTGGTGGTGCAAAGGTGGATGTCTTGGGGATTTTTGGTTTTGAGAAAAATCCTCTTGAACTCAGCGGTAGCTACAAACATAGTGCTAAAGAACAGGAATGGAATGAGTGGGGCACAGCTGAATTTACCAGTGATTTTATAAATGCCGGCTTGTACTACAGATTCTTTAGAAGATTTGGTCTCACATTCGGATATCAGCAAATAAATTCTGATTTAAATATTCCAGGCGCTATTGCCCAAACGGAAAACTCCAACTTGAGAGGTCTAACTTCCATAGTTCCTATTGTAAAGGCAAAGCAAAATCAATGGATGGTTGGTTTGGATTATACAATGGCTAAAAACGCTTGGCTTTCTATAAACTATGGCATTATGAATGTTGAAAATACTTATAAGCTTAAAACAGAAAGTCACAGCTTTGCTAGTTTGGGTAGTACCGGGGTAGTTTCGGGAACAAATTTACCGGATTACCTTGCTGTTAGTGGTCTTGAAGGAGTAACGGAGTTAAAACATGATTTTTCGCGTAATATTCTTGAAGCAATCATCAACGTGGAATTTTAAGGGGTGAGTATGAGATATGCAATAGTTTTATGTTTGCTTTTTGGTCTTTCTTTTGCTCAAGAAACAGATGTTTTAGACCGCCAAAAAGCTGTGCTTTCCGCTTTGGATAGCATAGAGGAAAATACTATAGGTTTTTCTTTGAATGGTCGTGCAAAGGGTGGTTTTTTAGGCTCTGTTTTAGATGGACAGGCATTGTCTGATGGTGAAAATGCTTCGGAGTATTCGACTTTCACTAATATGTTGCTTAGCATTTCTGTGCGCCCGAGCAATGAAACCAAGGCAACTTTTGATTTGCGTTTTCATAAGGACTGGCAGTCCGCATATCGCGAGGGTAATAATTCCCCAGCTATACAGTGGTGGTCTTATGATGGCAATATATTGGATAAAAAATTAAAATTCAACTTGGGAACAATGCGCCTTGCGTATACACCGCTCACCATTTATTTACCGGAACCTGACCTTATTATGGAACCGGAAATTTTTGCTTCTCTCAAAAAAGAGGCTATGGAAGAGAGGTATTTGGATGGCACAAATCGCAGACTTCTACAGGGTTTGAATGCAGAATATAGAACTTCCATTGGGATACTCGAAAATATCCTTTTACAAGGAACCTTTGTGCGCTTGCATAGAAACGATGCTTTTGACCGCGTTGCAACTGATTTCAATTATGATAAAGATAGATTTTCTGCGGCAGCCCGTTTTGAAATTGAAACTTTTGGTTTCTCTTTTGGAGTAAGTGACGTTTATACTTTTGACAGGTTTAAAAGTGCCATGAGGACACTGGAAGATTTGTTCTTTGAAAAGAACAATGTTCTGAGTTTTAATTTAGGTTATGATGCTAAAAAATTGCTTTCCGGTCCGGTAAACTTTGGTGTTGGCGCAGAATTTGCACTTTCTGACTGGAAACATTACAGAGAAAGCGCAAGTCAAGTTGAGCATAAGCAATTGAGAGTTGACGGATTTGATAAGTTAATTCCCAGTAACTCCGTGCCTGGAACTGACAGCATAAGTCGCTACCCATATTACACAACCACAACTAAAACCGAGTATAATAAATCTAAGGTAGATTCATATGAAAATCAAAGCGCTTTGCTTGCCAATGCTTTTGTATCTTTTAATCAAAATCTTCTTGAGGCAAAGCTCTCAGGGCACTTTTTGAAAACAGATCCGGGTTTTGAATCCGAATTAGCAGCTTCCCCTGCATATCTGCCTAAAATGCCCATACTTAACAGCAACACAGCTTTAGACCCTGCTTTTGGACTGCTTGAAACATTCCGTAGCGGTTCTTTAGAAAATATGTATTTCTCTCTTTATAACTCACTGCCTTTGAATGCTCTCACAATGGTTACCGACAGAACAGATGGAGCCGGTAATGTTTTTCCAGGCGGTAGTAATAATGAAAGAGAAATTCACAGGTCTACAAAGTTGTATAACAACTATAAATTTGCTCAGTACCAACGCAATGCCTATACCCAGCAAACCTATTCTCGTTTTATGCGCAATTCCACAATGTCAGATTTAGACCCAGGTGTAAATTTAGCCCTGCCTTTTGGTTATGCCACTCCAGATAGAGAGGGTGGTGATGCAAATTTGAGTGTTGTTTGGAATAATGCTGTGAATGTCAATGGGGTGTTTGGAATTTACTCTTCTGAATATGCTGACTATACTCGTTTTGGTGGAGGCGCAGAAGTAAATGTGGCACGTTTGGTTGGTTTGAACAAAGCTTTGTCAATTTCGGGTTCTTATGAGTATAATGAGGAAAAAAAGGGAGTATTTAATCCGCAAACGGATCGCATTATGGCTGGTGCAAAAATAGGCATTTGGCGTGGGCTTTCTCTGTTAGGCGGCTTTCAGCAACTCAGCAAAAAATTTGATAACCCCTATGAAGGTATTGTAGAAAAAACAAGCGAGGTTTTGGCTATAGGAGGACCGCAGGTAAAAATTAGCGAAGGAGCTGAATTTTCTTTGCACGGCGGTTATCTTTCCAACTCAATTGAAGGTGGTGGAGTGAAATTAGATTTGGATAAATATATTGTTTCCGGCATAGTAACAGTTAAATTCTAAGGAGATGCCATGAAAAAGTTTTTTTACATCAGTGCGGTTTTGTTGCTAGGTGCTTGTTCAGATCTTTCTGTAAGCAAAGAAGAAGCACTTGCTGGTGAGCTTCCGGGAGATTTTGACTGGGAAGTATATGCAGAACTAAATAATGATGTTTTGCAGTCTCAAATAATCTTTGACATTAATGCTAAAATTCCTGCTAACGCAGGTTCGGCAAGAAGAGAAGAGTGTGTTAAATTTTTGCTGAATAACGATGGAGAATCCTCTGCTTTCGCAGAGAATCTCTATTTGAACTATGTAGGCTGCCCTAAAAAAGGCTGGTCTCCTGCTGGAGAGTGTGAAGGTGTATATGCGCAAGTTCCGGCTTATAACAAAAATGGGCAATGTGCTATAGGTGGTTGCTGGTCTGGAGGCTGGGACGAACCTGTTTCACTTAATGATGACCCAGGTGCTGAGGAGTTTGGTTTAAAAGATGTGCTACCGGGGAAGGTAGCAACCTATAAAGCACAGCCAAATAATAACGATATTCAAATAAGGACCATGTGTAAGTTTGTTTTACCCGGTGCCGAGACTTTAAAAGAAGCCGAAGATTATTTGGAAGGCTTCCCTTATGACAATACTCTTGTTAAACAGCATTTTTTCTTGGTTGGACGCAGCGAAGGCAGGCCATATAAGTATTGCGAAGGTACGGTTGGCAGTTTGAGAGATACAACCATGGCACTGAAACTGGGTGGTAACAATATAATGTATGATTTTGGAGCGCATTTATTTTGTTTTGATAAAGTTACTCAGGGGATATACCTGTTGAAATGAGGTTTGCAATGAAAAAGTTTTTGCCGTTTTTTGTTTTACTGTGTGCTGTTGCGCTTTTTGCTCAAGACAGGGTAGTTGCGTATTTTCCGCACTGGGCGCAATACTCGCAGTTTAAACCCTCGGATGTGCGCTATAATTTTGTGACAGAAGTGCGCTATGGTTATTTAACGCCTAGCGATTCCGAATTGCTTTTTACAGATGAATCCGATAAAAATAATTTTTTGGAATTGGTGAAGCTGGCAAAGGCCGCCAAGGTTAAAGTTACAGTTGCTGTTGGCGGCATGGGCTTGGAAGAAGCGATGAAAGGAATAAGCTCCGGTAATTTAACGCAGGCTGCTAAAAAATTTCAAAGCGAGTATGGCATAGATGCTTTTGAACTGGACGGCGGTTTAATTGCAGCAGAAGATTTGCCAAAACTTTTGCAATTAGCGATAGATGTGGCAAATGCAGGTCTCTCAGTTAGCATTGCGGTTCCGGGCGTAGAATCCTTAGCCGGAGCGATTGGCAGCGCAGATTTGAGCAAAATAGAGAATTTCTCTCTGTGGTTCACAGATGATGCTTCTGCAAATGATTCGCAGGTTAAACCGAATTCGAACACGGTCAATAACATTAAGGTTTTGGCTGCTTTTGCTAGTGCAGGCGTTCCAAAAAACAAATTAATGCCAATCCTTCCTTTTTATGGCAAAACTTTTTACAAAGCAAAGGGTCTGGGTTCTTCGCATGAGGGCGTAGGCTCCGGAAATGAAGGTTCTTTGCCTTATAAAGACATTTTAGACAAGTTCAGAGATACAGTTTCATATAAAGTGAGTTTTGACGAATCGAGCAAAAGCGAGGTTGCGGTTAGCGAGAGCGAAACCATAGTCTTCAACGGCATCCCTTCCGTTAAAACAATGGCTGAGACTGTTAAAGAAAACGGCTACGGTGGCATAGCTGCATTTGATATTTCCGGAGACCACAGAGAACCTATAGTCTCTCTTTTAGTCACCGTGGGTCAAGTTTTAAGGCCGGAAGTAGATTATAAAACAAAAAGACGCAGATAACAAGAATTTGCTAAAGTTTTTTTAAAAACAGCCGATAACTCGAACAGAGGTCGGTGTGTTAATAAACGATTCTATTTCTGAAATTCCCCAAGTAGATGCCTTTCCGCAGAAAACGGCAGAAAACGGCAATTTTGAAGGAGTTACAACCAAGCAAAAGGAGGCTTACGAACTTTCTCTTTCAGAAGAGGGCTGGAAGGTTTTAGGCGAGAAAAAATCCGATAAAAATGATAAAAACGATAATGAATTAAGCGATGAAGAACAACGAAAAGTAGAGGAACTGAAAAAAATAGACCAAAAAGTGCGTGCTCATGAGCAAGCGCATTTAAGCGCGGCAGGTGGTCATGCCCGCGGAGGAGCTAACTACAGTTATGTGACAGGGCCGGATGGGCGAAGATATGCCAATGCCGGTTATGTAAATTTGGACACAAGCCCTGAAGGAACTCCGGAAGCCACCATGAGAAAAGCTGAAACCATTCGCAAAGCGGCTCTTGCCCCAGCAGAGCCATCATCTTCAGACAGGCAAATTGCCGCCGAAGCCACAAAAATGGCTCAAGAAGCTCAAAGAGAATTGGCCGGAAAGCAGGAAAGTGTAGACAAGCAGCATTCTTAATTATCAAGCCAACTTATAGGTTGATTTAGCTGTTTTTTTTGAACTAATCTAATCCCTAATCCCAAGTTAATCAGCATTTTCTATATTACACCCATGTTAAAAAAACTTTCTTCTTTCAATGTAAAAGGTCCAATTCTGACCATAGTGATGGACGGTGTCGGAATATCTAAAAATGAACAAGGCAATGCGGTGCATTTAGCACGCAAACCCGTTTTGGATAAACTTTTTGCAAAATACCCCAATGTAGTGCTTCGTGCCCATGGAACAGCGGTTGGAATGCCAAGCGATGAGGATATGGGAAATTCTGAAGTTGGACACAATGCCATAGGTGCAGGGCAGGTTTATAATCAAGGTGCCGCCTTGGTTGCCGATTCCATAAAAGCAGGGGAAATTTGGGAGAGAGAGGCTTGGAAAGAGATTGTGCAAGGCGCCTCAAACTCAACGCTGCATTTTTTAGGTCTGTTTTCTGATGGCAATGTTCATAGCCACATAGACCACCTGAAAGCCATGATTGCTCAAGCTAAAAAAGAAGGCGTGAAACGCGTTAGAGTCCATGTTCTTTTGGATGGTCGTGATGTTCCGGAAACAAGCGCTTTGGAATATGTTGAACCCTTTGAAAAATTTTGCTCGGAATTAAGCGATTCCGGCTTTGATGTTTGCATTGCAAGCGGTGGCGGCAGAATGAAAATAACAATGGACAGATATGAGGCCAATTGGAAAATGGTTGAGCTTGGCTGGCAAACTCATATTCTTGGTGAAGGCGAAAAATTTGAAAGTGCATCCGTTGCAATTACAGCCCTGCGTGAAAAACACAAGGGAACCATAGACCAAGACTTGCCGCCATTTGTGATAGCGAAAAACGGCGAGCCGGTTGGTACCATTCAAGATGGTGATTCCGTGGTGTTCTTCAATTTTCGCGGTGATAGAGCTATTGAAATTACACAGGCATTTGAATCGGAGTCTTTTGACAAGTTTGACCGCAAACGCCGCCCAAAAGTCACCTACGCAGGCATGCTTCAATACGATGGCGATTTGAAACTCCCCACGCGTTTTTTGGTACCGCCTCCATCTATTAAAAATACGAGCGGTGAATGGTTTTCCAAAAGCGGCATAACGCAATACGCCTGTTCCGAAACGCAAAAATTTGGGCATGTGACATATTTTTGGAACGGCAACCGTTCCGGCAAATTTGAAGGCGAAACTTATTTTGAAGTTCCCAGCGACATTGTTCCCTTTGAGCAGCGGCCTTGGATGAAGAGTGCAGAAATAGCTGATGCAATGATTGAGGCTTTAAAAAGCGGTAAGTATAATTTTTTGCGTTGCAACTTTGCAAACGGCGATATGGTTGGGCACACAGGCTCACTCCGCGCTGCAACCATGGCTGTTGAAGCGGTGGACTTGGCTCTAGCCCGCATTTTACCTGTGCTGGATGCCCTTGGTGGCGTTGCACTCATCACCGCAGACCATGGCAACGCAGATGAAATGTATGAGAAAGGTGATCCGACAAAATCGAAAACCGCTCATACGCTAAACCCTGTGCCTTTAATCCTTTACGATAATGTGAGCGGCGGAAAACTTTCACTTAAAAACATTCCAAGTGCAGGGCTTTCTAACATTGCTGCAACTATTGCAAACTTGCTCGGTTTTGAAAAACATGAAAGTTGGGATGAGTCTTTGTTGGTCATCGACTAATTCGTTGTTTGGGTATGGGGTATGGGGTACAGAGTATGGGCGGTTCTTTTAATTTTTTGCGGACTAAGTTTTGCACAAGAGTTTACTCGCTTTGAATTGGAAGAACGAAAGCAGGCAGATACAACGCTTGTCCAAAGCGGATGGTTGATAGAAGATGGTTCAAAAGATACCTTGGAATATCATGCCGTTGATTTGGAATACGATGTTTTATCCAAAACTTTTAACCTGAATAACAAAGCTCAACTCAAGTACAGAACGGCAACGCTGAACGGAGATACCGTTATCTACAGCCAAGGAGACAAAACGATAGAAGTTAGGGGCAATCCGATTTTCAGAGAAACTTCGCAACCAACGCTTGCTTCTTATAGAATGAGGTATAACTTATCCTCAAAAGTCGGTGAAATAGTTTATGGAACCAGCTATGTGGATAATCAGCAGTTCAATGGAGCGGTTATAAGAGCGGTGACAATCCAAAGAGGGGATACATTAAAAGAGCAGAGATTTTTGATTGAAAGAGGGGATTTTTCTACCTGTTCAAACCCGGAACACCAGCATTATTCTTTTTACGGAAGGCGAATGGTGTTAAAACCAAAAGAGAGCGTAACGGCACGCCCTGTGGTTTTGAATATGGGTGAAGTTCCAGTTGCAGTTTTGCCATTGATGATTTCTCCATTGAAGAGCGGAAGGCGCAGCGGTCTTTTAACTCCTAAGTTTGGTGGTGACCAAGCGCAGGGTTTTTTCATGAACAATTTGGGTTACTATCACGCTCCCAATGATTACTGGGATGCAATGCTTTATGCAAATGTTTTGGAAGGCAGCGAAGCGGACTTTAGCAAAAGTAATTTGAACACGGAAATTCGCTACAACGAAAGGTATGTGCTGGACGGTTTTGTGAACGCAACGGGTTATTTCAGCGAAGGTACATTTTGGCAAGATTACGATATACGTTTTAGACACGCGCAAAACATAACGCCGGATCGTAGCCAAACACTTATCGGTGAAGGTTCTTTTGTTTCAAGGCGAAACTTGAGGCAAGAGAATGGCATAGATGAGAGAACGATTTTAGATCAGCAGGCAAATGCAGAGATGACTTACTATCAAAGAATTGGCGATAACAAAAATGTTACCGTAAAAATGAGGCAGGAATATAATTTGATGACCGGTTTTTTAAGGCGGCAAGTTCCGGATGTACAGTTCAGAGCCTCCGGTTCCTTGTTTGAGCCGGATATGTCCGGCGAGGTTTTAGACCAGCCGTTTTGGGAGAAAATAAATTATTCCTACACCAATCATTTAAATCATTTTGTGCAAAGAGCTCCCGATACAACGTGGATATTTGGAATAGATACAACTTTTAGCACGGTAGACACAACGGCATATCACACGGGTTTTGCGGATAATCTTTCTTTTAATTATACCGGAACTCTTTTTGATGTTTTGAATATAACACCCTCGCTTAACTTTAGCGGGAACTGGACGGCTAGAGAATACAATTCTCCCGGAGATTCGGCTGACAGGAGCAGTAGTTTTGCTTTTGATCCTTCCAAGGATGAGTGGGGGCAATATTTTTTGAAATATAATGTTAATGTGAACTTGGCAACAAAGCTGTATGGAATTTGGCGCCCGGAGTGGGGTAGGTTTACCGGAGTTCGCCATACCGTTTCTCCGACCGTTGGTTTTCTTTATGCGCCTGAGTTGGATACGAACCATGTATTTGCTCCGCATCCTTCTTTAGGGCATAGCCCTTTTCAAAAGGAGCAACGGACTGTAACTTTTCGTTTAGGAAACGATTTTGATATAAAATATTTGCTGGCAAATCTTGATGAGTTGGATGATGATGCCGATCCTGATGATTTTAGCAAAAATTTGAGGCTTCTCGCTACCACGCATTCTTCTTCTTATAACTTTGCGGCAGATTCTTTTCATTGGGCGCCTATAAATTCATCTTTTGGTATTCAGGTTTTTGAGAACTATGTTTTTGCAATAAATACTACGCATAATTTTTATCATCTTTTTGAAGATGACCGTCAAAAAGTTCGCACTCCTCAGTTAACAAGCTGGAATTACGCTTTGAGTCGCAGGTTTGCATGGCTTGGCGATTTTAATGTTGGGCTTCCTTCAAGGAATGGCAGGTATGAAAGCAAGTCTTGGAATGCGGCTGTTGATTATGGTTTCACTTTTTCCAGCACTAGGGTTGGCAGGAATACTTTTAGGGACGATTACAGGCATCATGCGATGTTATCTGCTTCTATTTTCCCGAGTAGAAAATGGAATTTGCATTACTCCTCTCAATACTCTTTTGAGGAGGGTCAATTCACATCTCATTCCCTTCAATTTTACAGAGAGCTTCATTGTTGGAAAATGGACTTCACTTGGCGTCCGGTTGGAGCAGCTCCAGGCTGGAGTTTTGCTATCTACATCTTAGACCTGCCGGATGTACGTCTAAGCGCATCAAATACTTTGGATACATATTCGTATTAGTTTCACTTATGAGAAAATATAAAAAATTGTCTGCTTGCGTAGTTGAAAATAAAGGCTACCCCTGTGCCGGCTATTTTTGCAAACATATTTGAGAAATTAAAAATTTCAATAAATAGAGCCATTACCGCTAAGTCTATAGATAACCCAATAGCCCCGGCAATAACAACCATTACATATTCGGTAATTTTTTTTCTGCCTTCCTTAGATTTGAATATAATTTTGCACAAAAAGAAATTTACGGTTGCAGCAATCAAAAAAGCCATCACCGCCGCAAGCAAATACGTAATTTGAAGTTTATAGTTCGAAAAATAAAACACACCCCAGTTCACAAAGGCGCAAAACAAACCAACAAAAAAATATTGAATAAATTTTGATAACAGTGCGTTCACCTCTTTCTTTTCTCCGGGAATACAATGTTGCGGCGTAAAGTGAAATTTAAAATAAAACCAAGACCGGCAGCAAGCGTTTTGGATATAACCACCGGAACACCCACAGCGTGAAAAGACCACATAAGCCAATAATCCGCAATGCCCATAGCCAAAACACCAATCAAATAGACGGCAAATTCTCCGAAGGTACTCCACCTTGCCTTGTGCCTAAATAAAATTGTGATACAAAGCAAATAATTCACAAGCGTGGAGACAATGTAGGCAATTATAACATTTGATTCCAATTCAAAAAACGCAGGCAAACTAAAGAAATGATGCAGCACAGCAAATACGGCAACATTCACAAACAAAGAAAAACCACCTATGAAAAAATAAAGCAACAACTGCATAGGAATAGGAGCGGTGTTTGCAGAATAATGCAAAATGCAATACAAAGCCCTAACACCATCTTTCCAGCCTATTTTTTTACCCTCTTCATAAGAACGAGGTTGATAATCAATGGCGCATTCATAAACCCTTGCTCCGGATTGCGCTACTCTTGCCGTTAGCTCCGGCTCTATGCCAAAACGATTTTCTTTGAGCTGAGGAAGCATAGCAAGCAAGGTATCGCGGCGAAACAGCTTGTAGCAGGTTTCCATATCTGTAATGTCGAGATTTGTGCACATATTAGAGGCTATGGTCAAAGCTTGATTCATAAAAGTGTGCCAAAAATAAAGAACCCTGTGCGAACTCGGGCGCAAATACCGGCTGCCAAAAACCACATCGGCCCTGTCTTCCAAAAGTGGCTGCAAAAGTTCTGTGTACTGCATGGGATTATATTCCAAATCCGCATCTTGAATGCCTATAAAATCACCTTTTGCCTGTGCAAAGCCGGTGCGCAAAGCGGCACCCTTACCTCTGTTGACCTCATGTTTAAAAACATGGATTTCCGGATGCTCCTGTGCAAGCTTGTTGGCTACGGCCAAGCTATTGTCTTGCGATTTGTCATCGACAATTATTATTTCCAAATCTACGCCAGCTTCTTTCAATTCCAAACACTTTCGAACACACGCTTTTAATGAACGTTCCTCGTTATAGCAGGGAATAACAAGCGTTAGCACAATTACCTTATTCTGATAACAAATGCGGATATATTGTACAGAGAAAACTCTCTGGCTTTATCTTCCGCCTCTGACTTCTTTCTGAAACTCCCGCCTCTGAGCTTATAGAATGGCGCATCAAAGACCATTTGTATCTCATAGCCGGTTTGGGTTCTTAATGCCGCCCGCCGTGCTTGAGCGGCATCAAAGTTCACAATAGCATCAAACTGCAGCACATAAAGCTCGTTTGACTCCTTGCTTGCGCCTTTTGGCTGCGAAGCTTCGCTGTATTTTGTGCGGTACGAGGAATCCAAACGTGGAAGCTGGAACTCCTTGCCTCTAAAAAGTGAGTCCAAATCGGTTGGTGCTTCGCTGCTGGCGAAAACCGAAAGAGACATAAAAAATGTCGCAACTGCTAAATGTTTTGCTATCTTTGCCATAATGAGATTTCTTTTTTCAAAACGCTCGGTACAAAATAGTAAAAAAATTGGCATCAAACATTGGATTAAGGTTTGGATCTTGATTGGTGTAGTGGGTTTACTGTCCTGGTATGGCAAGGTCTATGAGCCAAAACCCACTTTGACTCGCATAAACGAGTTTGCGGTTTGGATAATGCCTCATAAAAATGGCTTGGGAGCGCTGGTTGTTCTGCCAAATGACGGCAATGACTCGAATAATGTCAAAACAGGTCTCAGAATTTGGCTTTCGCCGCCGGATTCGCTTCTGCTTTTTGAGCAAAACAGCGCGCTTAGGTACAGAGGTCGAAACATAATAGTAGTAGGGGATAGCTTGAACGATAAGCTAAAAGAAGATATGCTTTCCACTTTGGACACCAATGGGAATTTTTATTGGCTTGGGCCTTTTAACGAGAAGCTGATGGGTGAAGATGCTTCTGCTGAGTTGATTTTTTTTGACGGCAAACCTCAAGATTATATTTTTGACCTAGTACACGAGGGTCATAAGCTCCGTTTTTTTGGTTCTCAAATTGCATTGGATTCGGCAAAGGCAGAGCCTTTGAGTGCGGCAATCTTAATGTTCAACAGAAGCGAGCCGCCTTTAATGGATAGCGAAGTTCAGGTTTTGGTTTGGAAGGGAAAAAGCGAATTGAATTCCAATCGCATTGCATTAGACTACCCTGAGGCCATGGCTTTGATTTCTAATAACAAAAAACACGGATTCGGAGCCAGACGCATGCACATTAAAGACTGGGACCCAAATTATTAGGGGGAATAAATTCCCCCTCGCTGCAACCGCCTTACGTGGCGAACAATGGGCGTATGCAATACGCCCCTACAACGGCGTTTTTCGCTACCCCCAATGCGGGGACACCCCGCAACGCCCCGGCTCTGGATTTGGCCGCGGAGGGTGCATAACCACGCTGCTTCTATTTTCCTATATTACCTCTGATATGCCACAAGAGCGCACATTGGTATCCTTTGATTGGGCAATAAAGTATTTGCTCAAGAATAAAGCGGACTATGTTGTTTTAGAGGGCTTTTTAACTACTCTTTTGGGTAAAGAAATCAAAATCAAGAGTTTACCGGATAGCGAAAGCGGCAAGAGGTTGGCAGATGACAAAGTTAACAGGGTTGATGTGCTGGCAGAGGAAGAAGATGGTTCGTTGGTAATAGTGGAACTGCAATTCACTCCTGAAATAGATTATTTTCACCGTATGCTTTTTGGTTCCAGTAAGTCTATTGTTGAATATCTTGGCGAGGGCATGCCTTATTCTGAGGTTCGCAAGGTTTATTCTATTAACATAGTTTATTTTGATTTGGGTATAGGCAAGGATTATATTTATCATGGCACCACTACTTTCCGCGGTTTGCATTACAATGATGAATTGGAACTTTCTCCAGCTCAAAGGACTGAGTTTGCGAGGCTTGAGGTAAAGGATATTTACCCTGAGTATTATTTGTTGAAGGTTGATCGTTTTAGGGACATAGTTAAGAGCAAGCTTGACGAGTGGATGTATTATTTGAAGAATTCTTCTATCAAGTCAGATTTTGCCGCTCCTGGTTTGCTTGAGGCTGATAGTCGTCTTGAGTATAGTCGTTTGAGCCCCGAAGACAGGCGTTCTTACGACAAGCATGTTGATAATCGTCGCAGTGAGAAGAGTACTATTTACACAGCCAAACTTGAGGGCAAAGCTGAGGGTCATGCTGAAGGCAAGCTTGAGGGTGAGGTTCTAGGCGAGGCTCGTGGTATTGAGAAAGGCAAGGCTGAGGGCAAAGCTGAAGGCAAGGCTGAGGGTCATGCTGAGGGCAAAGTTGAAGGTATTTTGCAAGTTGCAAAGAAGATGAAAGCGCAAGGCATAGATATTGATGTTATACTGAAGGTGACGGGATTGTCCGTTGAGGACGTGGCAAAACTGGCGGTTTAATTAACATGGCGAAACTGGTGGTTTAGTTGAGAGTGGAGAGTTAGAATTCATAAATCTTTGCTTATGAGCAGCGAGGCGCAGGGCAGAGCGTTTCGCTTGAACAATGGTAACTACCAACTACCAGCCTGCGGCTGTTTACCAGCGAAATGCAAAGCGGAAAGGGTATTACCATCCTGCGTGCTTGTTGCGCAACTATTTTTTGTTTTGGTGTAATATTTTTGTTTTACCAGCGATATTTTGATTGCTAAATGATACGCACCTTGTATATCAAGATTTTTTCTAAAAATCCTTCTTTTATTTTCACGGC
>JAITUM010000050.1 GCA_031286305.1 Candidatus Fibrimonadaceae bacterium
AGCAACCATGACACGAATGGGAACGCTAGGAGCACCGTTGTTAGAGCAATAGAGCGGTTCAAACTCTTTCTCGAAATATTGCCAGTCTATTTTGTCCGAAAGCAAGACAAGCTCGTGCTTGGGATCTATGAAGTCCTTGAGCATGGTGCGAAACAAATTGCGCTGCTGGGCCTGTGGCAATTTTCCTATCATTTTCTACCGCCTTTTATACTGTAAATATAGCAAATATGGTAGAAAAATGCAAGACATTTTGATGAAAAAATAAGAAGATATACGAAGCTAAAGTATTTTTAAGGAACGACTATTTAGGTGTTGTGTCCATGGCACGTTGTAAGGATGATTTTACTAAATGGAGAGTGAGAATTAGTAGAAATCTTGGAACTTCAGATAGCTTTGACAAGATAGGCCCAAAAACAAAAAGCGAATATTTGTATAGTGAATGTGATCCTGAATACGAACCTTACTGGCGTAAAGTCAATAAAGATAATGAATTGGTTCACCTAGCAGTAGCATAGTTATCGTTGCTATGCAAAAAAAACAACAAATTGTTTTTTCTCATTTATAATACTCCTTTTTTCACCGCCACCACGAATCTCTCATCGCTTCCATGCCTGTTTTTTCATTAATTTCTATTATGTTCAAATCACCCAAAATCTCCTTAAACGCATCCCAGTTAGGAGGAGGGCGTACTCTTCGAGTTCCTTCGTATCTAAAAGTTTCACTATCCGAAGAATGGACGGAAAGCCTCCAGCTTGTAGATGGCTCCTGAAAGTCAATGCTTTTTTCAAAATCTTCCCATTTGGTAACACAGCATTTATATAAAAGCCTTACGAAATTCAACCACTCTTCCATACCAAGCTCTGCCTCAAGCGGCTCAATTTGCTTTCCAGATTCACTGAAAGCGTATTTGGCAATTGCTCCTGCCGCGGTTTTAGACACAGAAATATGAAGTGTGTCAAATTTTTTAACGCCTATATTTTGAAAATAAAGCAGTATGCGTCTAAAATCCACATCTGTTATTGAGAGCTCAAACTCTTTAGCCGGCTTTATGCAGCTTTCATCATAATATTCTAAAAAATAATTTTTCTTGGGATTTTTTCTAAGATAATACTTTTTCAACTCAAAACTGTCTCTTTCCATAATGTTGCACCAGTTAAGCAGAGTTTTATATTGGCTCGCCAACAGCGAATCAAGGTAATCTTTATAATCTTTGAAATGAGATAATTCTTTTGATTTCTCCTTAACTTGCGCGGCAATGGCAATATCCGGAGCATAGTCTCTTCTAACGCAACGAACTGAATAACCGGAGGATTCAATGGTATTTATAATAGAAATTCTATTATATCTATCGTCTATGCATAAGCTAATGAAGTTATTCTCTCTAACCCCTCTAAGCGCCCACCAGTCGCCGCTCCAGCTGACATTGGAAAATTCATTTGAGATAGGCGTGCGGTGGCCGCCAGGCAAAGCGGAAAACCCCAATTCATCCGTGCCGTTGCCGGACTTGCCACTCTCGTAATAGTTCCAGCCGGCCCTAGCCTTTAGCTTCTTAGAAATTTCAATTTTCAGTTTGTGGCCTTCTCTGGTATTCATCATGCTTAAAACATATTTTTTGCCGCTGGCGATATAAATCATGTTTTCAACTTCATCGTAGCTGGGCAAACGCCAGCCAATGGGGCAGGCATTTATTGCGGCAGCCCAATCATATAAGCGGCCGTATTTTTCGCAATTGGAATCATCGTCATCGTAGCACCAGGAATTAAGGGAATCTGCGACTTTGTAATTGAGGTTCTCCGCCATCCATAAAAGCTCGCCTATTTTAGTTATTCTATATCGCTGGCCATCACGAGGGTCAACAAGCTTGCCATCGCGAGGATCTATCAATGAGCCATCGCCACCTTGACCGCAGCTTAGGAAAAACGGAATGAAGAGAATAAGCATTGCTTTGAACATAACTTGAAAGTTCCTAAACTAACGGCGCGCAATTAACTATCTTCTCAAGTATTTCTATAAAAACATCCTCCGATTTGGGCATGTACTTTTTTATGTTCATGTAAGCTTTCGGATTAACTATTGCTGTGGCAGCCATATCCACAAAAGCTTCCTCAGCCAAAAATTTTCGAAATTCATTAGGCTCCCTTGGCCAATAATCGCTCCCATGCCCGAATATTTCATCGCACCAATCATTAGTTTGAAGTCTGCACCTAAGTCTATCCTTGCATTCTTTTTTGTCTCTAGTGTAAAGATTTGAATTGGCGGGATTGCACCCATATTTCCCCTTGTAAAGCACCGCGCCTATAATATTGTATAAAGTGGATTTGAGTCTCTTGCTTGTTCCAAAGGTTATTTGCTGGAGCCGCTTATCCGCTGCCTTCTTAGTGTTATCATTTTCTTCCCTAAGAATGGCGTTTACCTCATCTATAATTGTTTTTCCAAATCGTTCAATAATGTCTGTATTTTTAAGGTCTCGACCTTCGGTTTTGGCTATATCGTAAATGTTATGGAAAAATTCATGGAAAAGAAAATGATAACCCTCAACCCAGGTTGTGCTTCTAATCTCACGCTCAAGGTTTATAAAAATACCACCTACTTCTTTTTCATTAATTTCTTCATATCCATACTCTGCATAGTTTTTTTCAGAGTTATAATCATGTATCATCAGCTCGTCTTCATAGGTTCTCCATACCCCTCTCAATAAACGTCCGGAATAATCATTTCTGACATCTTTAAGAAAGCCGCCTGCATCATCCTTGACATGATTGAGATAGCTGCGCATTGCGGCATAATATGTTTCATGAGAATGAGTATTTGGCTTTCTCTCATCTTTAATTAAAAAGTTACGCCCCTTATTATCCTTAATAGCTGAAGAATCCAGCCTTGTGTGCCATATGGCATCGCATCTGATAACTGTCGCTCTGCCCATTTTCAAACCTCCTTGCCTTTAATCTTAGCGTTTTTCAAATTATAAAGAATGCTCACCCTCTGCTCATAGCTCAAACCGGAAACCTCAAGCTTAAACTTCTGCTCCTTATCTTTAGAATCCAAAGCTATAAAATCAGCAAACATAAAATCTTCTTTTAGCAACTTGCTATCCGAGTATTCCATAAACTCGCTCATAAATGCCTTGCCGTCTTTGTTTAAAAAATGCCCGTATTCTATAAGCATAGTTAAGAGCAAAATAAAACGGGCATTTGGGTTTTCGGAAATAGCATCTAACACAAGCCGCTGATTTATAGAAATCACATTGTTTCCATAAGAACCTAAACGATTAGCTTCCATTGCTTCTGTCTTAAACTTGGGTTTAGTTCCAGCAAGCTTGTCCTTGGGAAAATTCTCACTCAAAAACTTAAAAAACAACTCTCCAACTTCAATTTTATCACTCGAATCTTCCAAGCCATTTCTAGCCATAGGTGCCAAAGCTGCTTCCGCTATATCTCCTTCGCTTGCACTCTGAGGAAGGGCAATGATTTCCATCTTTTCTGTAGCATCATCATTTTCCTTGCATTCAAAAACGCTTATTTTCGGTAGCTCACATTTTGTAGCAAGGTATTCCTCAATTAAAAGCAAAACAACATTGTATAAACTAATCCATGATTCTTTATTAAATTCCTCGCCCTCATCAACAGAGAAATTCCATTCCGCCATTGCCTCCGTGCATTCCCTAAAATATTTCTCATCCTTATACTTCCCGCAAGCCTCGGCAAAAAGATTCCCATTCTGTTCAAAAATAGCTTTCGCAATTTTAGCAAGAAACATATTCCCTCGTAAAAACAGCTTCTCGCTTTTGTCTTCTAAAATTCGGGAATACGCAATTGCCAAAGCTTCGCAGAAAGCCAAATCCTTGTCTACGCAATGTTGGGTTGTGATTCTTGAGTAATAAAAAATCGACTGTTTTTTTTCAGGCTCAGCCGCCTTGCTTTCCTCTACCTTTAGCTCCTCGGGTACTAAGTCCCAAGAAAAATCAGGAGGGAGGTCAATGAAAAAATCATCAGTGATTAACTCCGACCACCGCCACATAGGGAGATGGTCTCTCGTTAAGTTATGAGACATGCAAAATCTAATTCTTCAAACAACGAACGCTATGCGTATTAGTTTTTGCTCTACCGCTCAGAGCAATTGTTGTAGAAACTCTCAAGGAATAAGCATTTTGGTTATCCTCTTCAGTCTCGCTCCAAAAATTACCATTAACATTTCTACCATCGTATTCGCTATTATACCCGTACCCCCCCAGCAAAGCCGCAAACGCACCATCTTTTAACTCATCTGCGTCATCAACAAAATCCACTAACTCTTCCCATTCATCTTTGCTAGGCAAAACCCAACCTGCTGGGCAAATAGTTGTTGCCTCTGACCAAGTGTATAATCTGCCGTATGTATCGCAGTTACTGGAATCTTCATCATAACATTCACCTACCTCATCATTTGCACCCGCATAATTCAAATTCTCAGCCATCCAAACTTGCTCACCTATTTTGGCATACTTATAAAGTTGCCCACCGCGAACATCGCAAAGCTGTGTTGCCGGATTGAAATTTAACCCGCCGCATAAAATTACAACTTCTTTTTCACCACAAGTTATTTTAACCGTACCTTTGCTATCTTGGGTTATGGAGCAATCCGTGCCGTCATTACCATCATTGCCGTCATTGCCGTCATTGCCGTCATTGCCGTC
>JAITUM010000145.1 GCA_031286305.1 Candidatus Fibrimonadaceae bacterium
TTACGAGCATATTATCCGCAACGAAGCAGAATATGCAGAAATTGCAGGATACATTCGCGAAAACCCAATTCTATGGGGGAAAGAACATTTGAAAGCCGTTTTGAGACAGTAGGGGCAGCACGCCGTGGCTGCCCAGCAATGAATGCTGCCAGAAAACATTTAGGGAGGCGCATTGATAAAGTCAGGAAAGTATTAAACCAACGCTTGGATTCTCACTAGGTTTCTTTACATCCCTGTCCAACGCTTCAAGATAGAATTCTAATTGCCCTAAATGTCCCGGTTTGAATTTTCCGGTTTTTAAATCTATGGCAACTAAGCACGATAATTCACGATTAAAAAATAATAAATCTACAAAAAAATCCGTATTACCAACTTGTAGTTTATATTCTTCGCCCACAAAAGAAAAATCTTTGCCAAATTCAAGAATAAATCTTTTCAAATTTGAAACAATAGCCTTTCTTAATTCCATCTCTTTATGCTCACCCGGAATGGCAAGAAATTCAAGCGTATAATTATCTCTTAAAACAGATAAGGCATTGTTTTTAGCTACAAGTAATTTATTTTTTTTATTAGAAATCATTGTTCGCTCAAAAAGCATACTGTCTATTTGCCGTTCAAGCTCTCGAGCTGAATAGTTGTTTTTTGCAGTTAATGTCAAATAAAATTCACGAGCTTCGTCTGTTTTAGCTCCTACTAAAATCAAAATATTATTAGACCAACCTATTTCTCTCGACAGTGTTGAGAGTTTTTCATTATCTTCATAGGTTTCATAAAACTGCTTCATTCTCCATACATTTTGAGAAGAAAAACCCTAATACCAAGATATTTCTTTTGAATAAAATCGGAAAATTCGCTGACAACAGATTTTCCCCAAGAATTAGATTTCACTTTTTCACTTATATATTTTCCTATTTCCCAATACATGGAAATAAGCTCACGATTAACGGATCTAAAAGCATTTTCTTTTGCTTTCTCTATAATCAATAGAATCTCGTTAAAATCAGATTCTATATTTTTTGCTAATTTTTTTCCCATAAACGCCTCTGAGTGAAATATAGAAAAAATCGACCTCAATCTCTAGGCCAGAGAGGGTAGCGGAAAACTTTTCTATCTTAACAAGCAATGAACTTAATTCTCGCCATCATTGTCAGTATAGCTGTACTCTCTTTTTACGTAGGCACAAATTATTATTTTGCAAAAACGGCATATCAGTGGCTTAATCTTTTTTTGCCTAACATAAATGGAAAAATATTTGCTGTTATATATACGTTCATTGCTTCTTCAATGTTTTTGTCTTTTTTGCCAATTCCTTATGGCATTAAAAAAATAGTTAGCTGGGTGGGAGCATATTGGGTGGGTGTTTATGCATATCTATTAATACTTATTCCTCTGGCCTGCTTAATTGTATTGTTAAAACCAAACTTTCATTTTCATGCCGGTTTAATTGTGGTTTTGTTAATTGCTGGTTTGGTTGGTTATGGCACATATAAAGCCAATTTGCTTAAACACGTTTCTTATGAAATTCAAACAAAAAAATCTGCTTTTTCCGGCAATATGAAAATTGTATTGATAAGTGATTTGCATTTGGGAGCAGTAAATTCAGAAAAAAATTTTCCAAAAATAATTCAGGGTATCAATAATTTGAAACCGGATATTGTGTGCATAGTCGGAGATATTTTTAACGATGATTTAAATTTAATAAAAAATCCGGCAAAGGTAATGGATTTGCTAAAAAGCATCAATGCAAAACACGGCGTATATGCCAGCTTGGGAAATCACGACGGAGGAAAAACCTTTAACGAAATGATTCGTTTTCTTGAGCAAAGCAATATAAAACTTCTCAACGATGAGCATGTGATTATTGATGAGCGGCTTGTTTTAATTGGGCGAGTAGACCCATCGCCGATAGGAGGTTTTGGTGAACTGCACCGAAAAGACATAACAGACATTTTATCTTCTATAAACCACAACTTGCCTATTGTTGTAATGGATCATAATCCATCAAACCTCAAGCACTATGGCAACGAGATAGATTTGCTTCTTTCAGGGCACACTCACGCCGGGCAAATTTTTCCGTTCAACCTGCTAACAAGTGCCATACATACCGTAAATTACGGGCATTACCAAAAGGATAGCAACAGCCCTCACGTTATTGTTACATCGGGCGCAAGCACTTGGGGAATGCCAATGCGCGTAGGCACAGATAATGAGATTGTTGAGATTTTTCTGAATGCTATTGTAGCACTACGATAAATGCAACGACTTTCCCTGCGATTTGCTAAAAAAACGCTTTTTGCACCGCCTATACCCTATACCCCATACTCAAACATTACTATATTACTCTATCGTTATGCGCAAGTCCACGTTTATTGGTTTAGATTCAATGGAAAAGTTTGGCTGGGATAATCGCCCCGGGCAAGTTTGTCAATTTTGCAGCAACAACTGCAGCCGTACCATAATAGTTTTCAGCGATGGCAGAACGCACATAACAGGCAACCGCTGTGAAAGAGGCGAGGTCATCGCAAACCCAAGCGACTCCGAAACGCAAAAAACAGTCGCCGAAATTAACCGCAAAATAAATGCCGTTCCAGACCTGGTCAAAAAAGCGAACCAACTTTTGATAAAAGACTATGAACCTAAGAAATTAGGGAGTGGGGATTGGTTGGGGACTGGAAAGAAAGTGGGCATTCCTCGGGCTTTGGAGTTTTTTGTTTCTTTGCCGTTTTGGAAGGCGTTTTTTGCTTCGCTTGGTTGTGAGGTGGTGGTTTCCAGGCAGAGTGATTATAATTTATTTGAAGAAGGTTTGCGTTCAGTGCCTAGCGATACGGTTTGCTTTCCGGCAAAACTTATGCACGGGCATGTGATGGACTTAATGAAGAAAAAAGTTGATAGAATATTTTTGCCGGTTATGATTGCCATCCCTACCGACCATAAGAAATTCAAAGCCACCGCAGTTTGCCCAGTGGTGCAAGGTTATCCGGCAGTTGTGAGAAATATCGACGATCCGGAAGGCAAGCAGGGAATTAAGGTGGATCAACCGACCTTCCATTGGTATAACGATGATTTGCGGCGCAAGCAGTGCGTGGAATGGTTTAGCAAAAATTGGAAAATCCCGAAAAAGATTGTTGATACCGCCGTTAGCGAGGGCGAAATTGCTCTGCAAAAATTCAGGGACACCTTGCAAAGCGAGGGGCAGAAGGTTTTAGATGCGGTTAGAGCACGCGGTGAGTTTGCCGTTGTGGTAGCCGGCAGACCTTACCACCTAGACCCTTTGGTTAACCATTTGGTAGCAAATCATTTTACGCAAATGGGAATACCTGTTTTGCCCTTAGAGGCATTGCCTGGAGTTTACGATCAAGAAATCCCATCCAATACCAGAATGGAAGCATTGAATTCGTTCCACATGCGCATGATTGGTGCAACGCTTTTGGCAACCAAAGACCCAAGCATTGAACTTGTGCAAATAGTTAGCTTTGGATGCGGGCACGATGCCATACTCTCCGATGAAATAATGCGTATTTTGAACGAGCGCAGCGATAAGGAATTGCTAATACTAAAGCTGGACGAAGGCGATGTTCCCGGCCCTGTTAGCATTCGTATTAAGAGTTTTATAGAAACAATCAAGGCACGAAAAATAACTTCAGACAAACCCAAAAGTAATTTTGCACCGCTCTTTCCCGTTCCCTATGCTAAGGGTGATGGCAAGAAACGCATTGTGCTGATTCCGAATTTAAGCCCTGCCTTTAGCTTTCTTTGTGCAAAGGTTATGGAGCGGATTGGTTTTAGAACCGAGGTGCTACCCCTGGCAAACAAGCGCGCTTTTGAGCTTGGCAAAAAATATGTTCACAACGATATCTGCTTTCCGGCACAGGTGAATATAGGCGAGTGTTTGCTCTGGCTTGAACAGCATCCCGAAGTGAGCCAAGACGAAGTTTGCATGGGCCTTGCAAAGAATTGCGAAAACTGCCGAGCCGGGCAATATGCAGTTATGTGCCGCAAAGCTCTTGACGAAGCCGGTTACCCGAATATTCCAATTCTAACAACAGGAACCGACACAAAAGACATGCACCCCGGTTTTAGCGCAGGCATAAATTTCCAACTTCACATGCTTTGGGGCATGGCATTGATGGATGGCATAGAGATTATGTTCCGCACAATTCGCCCTTACGAAAAAAACATTGGGGAATCCAAAAAAGTATATGATCATTGGATTAAAGAAACCATGCAAGAGGTTGCGGGGAATATTCGCGGTGCATTGAAAAAATTTGAGAAGGCGGTTGAGGCATTTAACGGCATTGAGGCAGATATGTCTGTTCGCAAGCCTAGAGTTGCCATTCTTGGCGAGATTTTAATGAAATACCATCCAAGCTCAAACGGTTTTATTGAGGAATATCTTTTTGATAACGGCATGGAAGTATTGCAGCCGGGAATGTTGGACTTCTTTAGGGTTAATGAGCTTGTGAGAATGGAGAAAGTTCGTCGCGGGCATATTACAAATCCCTTTGTGAACTGGTTAATAGGCACTATTTCTGCAAAGCTTTTTGCAAAGGCCGCCAACGCTGTTGAAAAGAGAATTAAGAAATTCAAATTTTACGAGCACCATGCAGATTGCTATGAAATGGCAGATATAGTAGAGAAAACCGGTATGCTGGATAGAACCTATATTACCGGAGAGGGCTGGTTGATTCCCGGTGAGGTTCTTTCTTTGGCGGAGCATGGTGTTAATAGTTTCGTTATTCTCCAGCCTTTTGCTTGCCTTGCAAACCATATTTCCGGCCGCGGCCTAACCAAGGCCATGAAAGACCGTTTTCCGCACATTCAGGTTCTGAGTTTGGATTACGACCCGGACACCAGTTTTGCCAACATTGAAAACCGCCTGCAAATGCTCATTATAAACGCAAAAGAATTGGAACAAAGATAAACAAATATTTTCTATATTTAAAATGTATCGCTGAGAATAGCCGGCGAATGTAAAAGAGAGCATTGTTTGTGTTTGGTAAAACAAAAAAAGTACGTTTTAGGAGTGTTGCTTATTGGGAAAACACGTTGTTTTCAAGCGCAACCGTCGGTATTATTTTTGGTACAGGCTCAATTGTCATAGGGTTTTACTTAGACAATGTTGAACTTGTAAGAATTGGTATATTAATAAGCTTTGCAGGGTTTGCGGGCATGGTATATGCACAGTATAAAATAGACCAAGCACGCGATTTGAATGCGTATATAGCAGGATTATTAAATAAGAAAGGAAAATTCATGGGTAATCCGAAAAAACTCAAAGCTTTAAAAGAGTTGCATGCAATTCAAATGGAGCAAAAAGCTCAGGAAGAAAAAGAACGATACCTCGAAGAAAAGTCCAAAAACAAAAAGTTACTTGATGCAGAGAAAAGGTATGAAAAACGAGTGTTTGAGCTCATGAGCGAACAAGAGCGCAGAAGAAGAGCCGCTGAACAAGAGGCTCTCCTTCAACAGCAAGAACAAGACTGACCCAGGGGCGTTCTTTTTTCAAACCATCAGCGCTTGACCCATTAGCACATCTTTGCCTTCGAGTTCGGTGAACAGGTGCTTTGTTCTTTTGTGTACAGCTCTGTTGCAAACAAGTATAACGGTACTGCCCATTTCAAAACGGGCAATTTCTTGGCCTTTTGTGTAAGGATATGTTTGCTCGGCTTCCCATTTTGTAAAAAGCACTTTGCGATTTGCGGGTGGAGGCATGGAGTTTGTGAACCAGTCTTTTTTGTAATCAACTGCAATACGGCCTACATTCGTTGCACCAACCTTAACCATCAAAACTTCACCGCCATCGTAAGTATTGATTTGCGTTATAAGCCTTTCGTTTATCGAAAAAAGCTTATTTATTTTGTGAACGCTATTCTCATTGACCGGCCACAATTTTCCGGGGCAATAATAAGCGGCAGTCACATTTCCGGAAACAGGGGAATGTATGCGATGGTAATTGTATGGCGCAAGATATATGGTTGCCCAAATGCCGCCCGTAAATCTTTCAGCCAGTTCCTTGCAACGGAGCAAGCTTTCCAAGCTGTGAAACACTCCCTTCACCTGCATATATTCGGGGTTTTCATTGAGCATTCCAAAAGCGGTTAAGTGTCCATCAACAGGGCTAATAACTTCCGCATTGTCTTCTATAATCCTCGCATCAGGTTTTAGCTTTCTTATAAAAAGCTCGTGAATATTTGCAAAGCCCTTTTCCGGAATTTCCGATTCTTCTAGATTTATTTTATAATGTTTTGCAAACCAACGCATCAAAAATTTACTGAGCACAGGTATTTTTGCTCTTGAAAGTGCCCCGAACGCCCTGCTGACTGCATTTTTCGGCAACAGCTTCATAAATGATAACATCATATTTCCTCCCTTTCTCTAGCTAGTAAATTTCCGCTAAAATCCTTAAAAAAAATGCTCAAAAGCTTATCGCATTCAATTTTTTCACTTGAAAAATCTGATATAATTTCCGCAATCGGCTTTCCGCTTTTGTAAAGTTCTCTGTAATTTTTTTCCAAAAGAGCAATCCTTTCTTCTGAAAAATTGTGCCTGCGCAATGCATGCAAGTTTAAGCCCGCAAAGCGTGCCGGGTTTCCGAGCGCTCGGCTTGCGGGCGGCACATCTCTGTCTATTTTCAGCGTTCCGCCTGCAAAGGCATAAGCTCCTATTTTAGCAAACTGCTGAACATAAGTCCCGCCTCCGATGGTTGCAAATTCTCCAACCACAACATGCCCCCCAAGCTGCACGCCATTGGAGATAACCGCTCCTTGCTCCAAAAGGCAATCGTGCCCCACATGAGCATAGGCCATAATCAAAACATCATTTGCAATTTTAGTAATTCCATTTTCGCCGCAACCCCTGTTCAGGGTTGTGAATTCTCTTATAGTGCAATTTTCGCCTATTTCCAAAAAAGTCTGCTCACCTTTATATTTAAGCGCCTGCGGGTCTCCGCCAATCACCGCTCCATCAAAAATGCGCGTTCCGGCACCAATGCCGGTATTGCCAAACACATGCACTCTTGCGTCTAAAACAACGTTTTCTGCAACCCTTGCCCCTTCTTCAACAATGCACCAAGGTCCCACGTTTGCATTTTCGTGGACATCTGCCTTTGGAGAAACAAGTGCGGAAGGATGAATCATTGTTTACCACACCCTCTCGCACTTAACTTCAGCATCGTTTTTGTGCACACCCACCGCAATAGCATAAGCGGGTTTCTTTTTGTTTGCGTTGGCTAAATACTTCTTCCGTTCAATTTGAGCCAAAGCATCTT
>JAITUM010000271.1 GCA_031286305.1 Candidatus Fibrimonadaceae bacterium
AGTTCAATCATGAGTTTGACTACAGCATAATTGTGAAAGAGGATGGCGATATTTCCGACGATGAAATTGCGGAAGCATTCAGAATCACACATGCAAATATTCTCAGCAAGACCGTTGCAATAGCTGACAAAGCCGCCGTTAACGCAGCCTTAACCGCCTACAACGCGCTCAACACAGCAGTCAGAGCCTTGCTAACCGCAGAAAAAACCTTGCTAGACAACCTGCTCGTCAAAATAGGCGAATTGGAAGCAGAGGCTGAAGCAGCAGCAAACCAGCTTGCCGCAAACACCTTCAAAAGCACCCACGCAACCGTGCTCAGCAAGACCGTTGAAACCGTTGCCACAAGCGACAAAGCCGCTCTAACCGCCTACAACGTGCTCAACACCGCAGTCCAAGCCCTGCTCGACGAATTGCTAGCAGAAATAAGCAAAGCCACGCCGATTATCGCAAAACCCCATACCCTCCTAAGGTGAAAATCCTTATTTACTATCTTTTCCCCATGTCCACAAATTACCGCCATCTGAACAATGCTCTCGCAAGCACAATACGAGAAGTATTCTCTTACATTTCCCGGTTCAAAGGACAGCTTTTTATATTAAAAATTGAAGATTCGCTCTTAGACAACCCTGCATTCCCAGTGCTCATAAGAGACATTGTGCAATTGCACAACGTTGGCATAAAATTTTTAATTATACCGGGCACAAGAACCAGCATAGACCGCCAACTTGATGCATATGGCTTAAAATCCAGTTTCAAAAACGGAATTCGGCTAACCTCAGAAGAAGCATTGCCTCTAGTGGAGCAAGCTTCGCTCGGAGCAGCGCAACGCGTACTTTCGCACTTAACGGCAAACGGAATCAACGGCATTCAGGGGAACTGGGTGCAGGCGCGGAGCCTTGGCGTTGTAGAAGGCACAGACTATATGCGCACAGGCAAAATTGAGCGCATTGAACGCAGCATTATAGAAAAGCTTTTGCAAGAAGGTTTTATTCCTATTTTGCCACCCATAGGCTGGAACAAGCTCGGGCACGCTTATAATATCTCCAGCACAGAGCTTGCAACGGAGCTTTGCCGATACTTGGTGGTTGGAAAATTATTTTTTATAGGCGAAGAAAGCGGAATAAAAACCGAGGGACTTATTCGCGGCGAGCTCACAAAAAAATTAGAGCTATCGGACCATGGTCTGATTTCCGCTGTGGATATTGACCAAGCCACGGAAATTCTGAAAACAAATCACCAACTCCCCTTTGCACAGCGTGAATATTTGGAAAACTCAATCAAAGCTTGCCGCAATGGAGTGAAGCGAGTTCACTTGCTATGCGGAATTACGCAGGGAAGCATTTTGCAAGAGGTGTTTTCCAGCCGCGGTAATGGAACCATGGTTTATGCAAATGAGTACTGGAATTTGCGCCTGGCGGCCATTGAAGATATTCCGGATATGCTTCGCATTATGCAAACCTATGTTGAGCGCCGGCTTTTGATTTCTAGAAGCCAAGAAGATATTGAAGCGAAGCTCGGCGATTATGTGGTTTACGCTGTGGATAACGCTATTCACGGTTGCGGAGCGTTGCACGCTTTTGAAAATAACAGCTATGAAGTTGCCGCCATTGCCGTAGGCACAAATTATAAAGATTCCGGCATAGGCGAAGCTGTGGTTAATTTTTTGATAGAAAAGGCAAAAAATCAGGGAGCAGAAAAACTCTTTCTCCTAACAACTCAAGCCTCCGACTGGTTCTACACTCTAGGTTTCAAAGACGGTACTCTAGACGATTTGCCAAAATCAAAAAAGGAAAGCTACGACATCAATCGAAATTCAAAAATCATGGTGATGGAAGTGTAAGAGGGAAATTTCCCCCTTGCATAACCTACTGCTTCGCAACCGGCATTTTAGATACGAGCGATAAATTCACATTCACACCCTCTACCTGGAAATGCGGGACAACAGAAAGCGCAACCTTGAAAAAACCCGGATTATCGGGATTTTCAGTGACCAACACCTGCCCATAACTCAAAGGATGCGTAGCTGCAAGCTCTGGTCCCGGGTTTTCCATTTCTGTTACGAGACCCTTAATCCAAGTGTTAAGCTCCGATTCCAAAACGCTTGCGCTCTTGCTTGCGCCAATGTTTTCTCTCTGCAAAACTTTCAAGTAATGAGCAAGCCTTGCGGTTAAGAATATATAAGGCAAGCGAGAATTAACCCTTGCATTCGCTGTTGCTTGCGCATCGTCGTATTCATCCGGTTTTTGCGTGGAGTTTGCCGAGAAAAAGCAAGCGTAGTTGCGATTTTTGTAGAAGCTAAGCGGAATAAAACCCTGCTTTGCAAATTCAAATTCACGAGTTTCGGGAATCAAAATCTCAGTTGGGATTTTCGCTTGATTTCCTTTACCGGAGTTGAAGAAATGTATGGGTAAATCTTCAACTTTACCACCGCTTTCCGGTCCTCTTATCTGAACACACCAGCCATTATCTTGGAAAGAACGAACCATATTCGCCGCAAAAGCAAAGGATGCATTTCCCCACAAATACTTCTCGTGTTCACCGCCAATAACAGACTCCGTATAGTTGAAACCTCTGGAATTTTTGCTTTCGCCATAAGGATTTCTAAGCAAAAATCTGGGCAAAACAAGCCCTATATAACGAGAATCGTCTGTTTTGCGGAAACCATGCCATTTTGCGTATTCAGCACGCTCCATATAGTTTTCCAAATCATCTATTTTGGGCAAATCGCCAATATCGGACTTGGCAAAAAATTTGGAACCAACGGAACCAACAAACAAGCAATGCGAAGCGGCAGAAACTGAAGATATGTTTTTCAAAAGGTCAATGTCATCTGCGGAACTGTCGAATTCATAGTTCGCTATCATGGCGGCATAAGGTTCGCCACCAGGGGTGTCGTATTCGTCATTGTAAATATGACGGTAAAGACCGCTCTGAATCACTTCAGGAGAATCTTCAAAGTCGTATTTTAAAGACTCTTTATCGGCGTTTATCAGTTCTATTTTTACATTTCTTCTGAAATCACTGCGCTGAACCAAAAACTGCAAACCACGCCAAGCAGATTCCAGCTTTTGGAATTCCGGATTGTGCATAATTGCATCCAACTGCTCACTTACGATTTTGTCTATCCATGCAACAAGCGAGTCGATGTATGCTCGATCTATTTTCTCTACGCTTGCAGAACTATCTATGGCACTCTGCACAAAAGCCATTATGCCGGAACTTATTCGCTCGCTTTGGCTAAATTTTTGAAGCGAAGCGGAATCGCTGTATTCCGAAAGATCCACAAACTTGGATGGTATATCCAGCTTTACAGCCTCGTAAATTGAAGAAAGCTGTGAGGCTTCTTTTTTTAAAGTTTCTTTTTCCATGATTCTCTCCTTAGTCTGCCGAAGTTTCGGATGGGATTTGTTTAAGTTCTTCTAAAACCTGTTTTGCAGAGTTTTTGTCTTTCAAAATGGTTTCCATCTTTTTTCTGAACTCCCTGTTATCCAGTAAGTTGGAACCTAAATCCTTGATAAGATTGCGAACTGCCATCAAACGGTTTAAATCCGGCACCTGCTTAACTATTTCCATGGGTTCAAACGACTTCATGCTGTCGAATTTAAGCTCTATAGGCATTTCCGAACCATCCTTTTTTAGACGGTTATCCACCCTTGTATTGAGCTTTATATCCATGGACTGTATAACTCCATCAAAGTTATCTTTGTTCACGTTGACCTTTTCTCGTTCCATTAAACGAGACTCATCGCCATCCATTTTGAAATCGCCTAGTACCAGCAACTTCAAAGGAAGCTCCATTTTTTTTTGCGCTCCGCCGCTATCCACGCTCAACTGAATGTTTATGCGTGCCGGGGGAATTTCATTTTGATAGCTATTAGCCATTTTATTCTCCTACAGGTTGTTGGGTAAAGAATAGTTTTCAATTAATTTCGGCTCCAAACGCAATTTAAACCAATTATTTGGTTTTATAGCATCTTTTGGTAAGTGCCAATTAACAGTTAATTCCACATCTACTAGATAACTTTTATCTGTCCAAGAAAACGTATGTTTGTCTTGAATTTTAAGCAAGCTCCATTCTCCGCTAATACCGTCCTTGAAAACGCTGATAGCTGTTTTCGCCTCAACTTCAATTCCAGCTTTGCTTTCTTTAGGGAAAGTTGTCTCTATGGTTCTGCTCCCTCCCTGCCCAATATCTACATACTGACTATCTAATCCAAACCGTACGGTTGCTTGCCTTGGAGCTTTAATAGTTATACTAACGGGAATGCCGCTCCAAGTATTTTTTTTCAAAAGAGAAAGCGCGTTCAAAGTTTTTCTATTGAATTTTATTCTTTTATCGGAAATAGTGTCTATTATGTCTATGAATTTGTAAAACTCGCCTTCCCTGTCAAAAAACTCGTTAACTTCACTGACTGTTGGAATTTTGCCTTCTTTAAAAGGAAATCTTCCTAAAATTTGTTTTTGATAATGAAGTTCTAAATTCCTTGCATAGTTATCAAATTCGAGACTGTCTGCTGTTTTAATGCTGTCTCGCATGGTCTTAATACTGTCTTGTGCCGCTTTAATGCTATCTCGTGCGGCTTTTTCTGCTGCTTTAATGCTATCTTCTGCCGCTTTAATGCTGTCTAATTTGCTTTTTTGCAATATATTCATTGCTTCAGTTTTAATTTCCTCTTTATGTTGATTAATTATGGAAAAAACAAAAAATAAAATAGCCAGCACAAGCATTACTATAAACGAAATAATAAATGCTCTCTTAGCTAAACTATAAGCAAGGGGTTTTTCGTTTTTCATAAACTGAAAGAACGGTAAAGTATAAAAGGCTTCGGTTTCTTTGAATTCTTCTAATTTTCTTGGCAAAGAGAGAATATTTTTACTTGCAACGGCATCTAAAAAATGTTTGTGCAAGTAATAGTTCAAATGATTGCTGTTAAATTCATAACGTTTATCTATTGTTTGCGTGAATTCTTGAATTTCTAAATCTACTACCGAATAAACAGGCGTTTTGCATTTTTGTTTTGAAAAAAGTTTTTTCAGAGATTCTTCTTGATTTTCATAAATCTCATTTTCGACCCGCATGGGATTTATTACTACAACTCCGTCTATATATGGCAATTCTTCTATATTTTTCATATCGGAGTATATATATTTGTACCCCTTTGGCGGCACTTGCTTTTTTGCCGCTTCTTTGCACTTAGTTTCATAAAACCCTGTGATTAAAATATTCTTAGTGCCACGCCGAAACGAAAATATATGTTTGTTTTTTGTTACGGGTTTGTAGTCTATTGGCTCTAGAGGTATCTCTGTTTTGGAAAGTGCATTTTTCAGAATTTGTTTTAGTTCTGCGGTTTCGCCCATTCTGAATTTGCCCATAAAACCCAGCAATATGCACTTTGCATAAAGTTCAAGTAAAACAACGAAACTTTTATTTTTATGGAAACCCTCAATTTTATCAAAAAAATGCCTTCCGGCTTCAGCGTCTTCGAATTCACCTAAGACAAGTGAATGTGAAAACCATTGCGAAGATATTATGGTATTTGTGTAAATATATTCGTCTATCCATGCACAGAGGGCATATTTAGCATTTTCTATTTCCCCTGCGGCATACCCACAGCTTGCACATTCATTACAAAACTCTTTTATTTTCTCTAAAAGTTCACTTTGAGTTTCTTCCGCAGAAAATTCCTTATCGACCGGTAACAAAAGCACCGTGCAAAAGATATTCTCCGCTAACTCAACAAAAGATTTTTGCATCTATTTAGATCTCCTGAGGGTTAATATAGAAATTTTTAAGAGCTTAGGGAAGCAAATTTGAAAGAGCCTCACTTGGAGGCTAGGTTGCTCTTTTTTGCCCCGCTTTTTTCTTTACCTTCGCCACCATATTATCCTTGGCGAGCCGCTGCCACAAGGTTAACCAAGGATTGGCATTGACTAAAATAATTGGAACCCATGGGCATTTTAATTTAGCTCCTTTGCAAACATAACGTGGCATAGCTACAGGGTAATATAAAAATCAGTTTAGGATTTTCTATAGTAATCAATGATTAACTCAATGTAGTGGCTAGTGACTAGTGGTTAGTGACTAGTTAAAATACTTAAATCATGGTTTTTAAGCAAATTTAGCTGTTTTTTTTTGCAAAATGCTAGCCACTAGCCACTGACCACTAGCCACTACCGAGTAAATCAGCATTTACTATATTTATGATATAACTTCAATTTTAGGAGAAATATTTATGAAAAAAGAGTTTACTTACGCGTTTTTTGCCATAACTTTGGCTTTTGTATTTTCATGTTCCAATGAAAGTGCCCAAAATAACAT
>JAITUM010000008.1 GCA_031286305.1 Candidatus Fibrimonadaceae bacterium
AATGCTTTAAGTATTTTAACTAGTCACTAGCCACTACATTGAGTTAACACCCCTAATGTTTTGCATTTCGCTGGTGAATCGCCAAAGGCGAGTAATCATCACTTACTATAGTAAATACTAACTGCCGCGCTTTTTTTATAATATACATTTTTACTTACAACGTCTTTTGTAAAAAATCAAGTGCGTGAATGTGTTTAATTCCCTGATAATCGTTTCCGGCGAGTTCATCCATGCTAACGACTATTTTTGGGAAATTATCTTTGAGCATTAGCAGGTTCCCGAATTCGCGGCTAATGGTTTTTTGAAGAGATAACCTGTAGGCAACTTGGACATAAATTTTTTTACTGCCTTTTTCTGCAATAAAATCAATTTCATGTGTGTTTAATTGCCCTGTGAAAATTTTATAACCCTGCCTTGCAAGATGTGCATGCACGGCATTTTCAAGAATTTTTTGAATATCATTTATTTTGAACCCGCCAACAATGGTATTTCTTAACCCTAAATCTTCAAAATACATTTTCCCACCCGAAGAAAATAATTTTTTCCCTTTTAAATCATACCTCTCAACTTGATTTACAAGCAAAGCACTTTTCAAATAGTCCGCATAATCTAAAATGCTTTTGGGTGAGGCTTGCAAGCCAGTAGATTTCAAGTATTTGCTTATGCTTAAAGAAGAAAACATTGAACCGGTGCTGTCAGCAATGTAACGAGACAGAGATTTTAATAGGTGTAAGTTTCTAATATCATAACGCTCTGCAATATCTCTTAGCAAAATCGTATTGTAAACGCTCTGCAAATATTCATTTGCTATTTCTTCTTCAAGCGGCAAATTGCGCAAAAAAGGTAAGCCCCCGAAACGAAAGTATTTTAAAAGGGTATCGTTGTTTTTTGGTAGGTTGTGAAAGAAACAAAATTCCATAAAGGAAAGCGGATGTATTTTGAATTCTACATATCTGCCGCTCAAATAGCTTGCGAGTTCTCCGGACATTAATTTGGAGTTGCTACCGGTGCAATAAATATCACATTCATTTTTTGCCAAATAACTTCTCAAAGCTCGCTCAAAGTCTTTTATATCTTGAATTTCATCTATAAATAAATAATTTTTCGCTTTTTTAGACAGCCTTGCGTTCACTGTTTTTTGTAATATTTTATAATCTGTTATATGCTGAAATTCCTCCTCTTCTGTATTTATGTATATAATGTTGGTTTTATTGTTCTTTTTGATATGCTTCATTATTTGAAGCATAAATTTGCTTTTGCCAACACGCCTTTGCCCTGTTAGCACTTTGATAACAGGCTTGTTTATCCACGGCATTACCTGCTGCAAATATCCATCTCTTTCTAAAATATGCTCTTTCATATTATTTTCCTATGCGAAAATGTTTTGCTAAATATACAAAATTATTTTCCTATAGGAAAAAGAGTCTCTTTGCCATCTCCCCTAACCGGATTAAAATGCGATACATAAAATTTACCCGGAAAAATGCTGATTGATTTCATAATTTCCGTAACAACATTTTTCTACATTATACCTTGCTATGGTAGGTCTTGTCCAAAATTGTTTCGCTATGAACGTGCTTCACGTGCTAGGTACTTTTGTACAAAACCACTGCACAAATAGGCAGTATTTTGCCCCCCCCCCCCCCCGTAAGTTGTTGTATTTCAAGGGGTTACGAGGGTTTTTTAACAATTTTACATTTTTTCCAGATTTCATTTTTAACCTTAAAACGGAGAGAAAATCATGAATAGAGTTAAGTATACTCGTTTGGCGGCTATTTTTATAGCCATGGCATTAACCTTACCCTTTGGGTGCAGTTCAGATTCCGGTGATGATGATTCGCCGGATGGCACTAAAGTGTCTTCAAGCGATGATGGCGGCGGAAGTTCGTCTTCAGGCGGTACGGATGGTATTGTTTGCAATAGTGTTGAAGAGCCAAATGGTACGCTCACTGTTCTTAACAATATTAACAAAGATGTGATACTATTTCAAGGGCAAACTCCAACTTCCAGTAACATAATTGGTTGTGTTCAAGCTTTGTCTCCAAAAACTTTTAACATATCCGATGCAGTTGATGATTTTCACGTTGGTGGCTATATGATACTCCGCGGTATTACAAAAGACGAATACGAAGCTAACAAAACCGATCTTTCCAAGGCAAAAGTTGAATTTTCTGCTATGGCAACTTATGGGCAAGGCAGGAAATTTCGAACCGAAATAAGCCCAAATTATATGGGCGATTTTGGTTATAAAGTGAACAACATTGGAAGAATAGGAATGGAGTTGCGCAAAAATTCTCCTGATGGCGAAAAGGTCGCTTATTTAGCTTCACTGGAGGTAAATCGAGTTTTATATAATGAAAATTCCAACGCTCTTGCTCTATTCCCAGTATTCGTGTATTACAGCAAAACAGCTGGTACGGTAACTACACTTAAAGCCATAGATCAATTTGCTACGGTTACGATTACTCCTCGCCCTATTGCTAATGCAAGTGGCATTCAGTCTTATACTTTCCCAAATGATGAAACAGTAACATGGCAGCAGATTGTAGCCTCTTTGACTTCACCTGTTGCATATATAAAAGTTATAAACAATGTGCCTAACCAGGGTGGTTTCTTTACTGTGGCAGGTTCCAATGCGCTAATGGCTCAAAATGGCTACGATGCTATTGGCAGTGGCGAACAGTTGACATACGAAATAGAAAGCACTGAAGCCGGCGCTGAAAAGAATTTGGTTGCAAATTTTTATAGTGGTGCAATAAAAATTCCGGTAAAGTTTGCAGAAGTTGACGGCAATCCTGTAATAAAAAATGGCTATGATTACACTATAACCATCAATTTCAAGGGCGGTTCCGTGCAAGAGCTTGGTAACTATGAAGCTTTAATAGTAGAACACAACAAACGCGACTTAACAAACGAAATAGAATCTTTATAATATGAAAATACTCTTCCTTTTCTTTACGCTTGCATTTCTAGCAGTAGGATGCGGTAATAATAGCGAGGACGATACGCCACTGCCTTCGCTTGATACGGTTATACAATCGTCATCATCCGGCAACGCAATAAGCGTAGAAACAGGAAGAGTTACATTTATCAATGAATCAAGCTATGAAGTAATAGTTCATAGAGATGCTTTTAGCGGTCCGGTTCTTTTGGAATTGGGTCGCAGTACTGAAACAATCAAAACTGTGGATGTGCGCACAAGCGATAATTACGGTGTTGGAACTACATTCAGCATAGAATATCTTTACCCTATAACAAGCGATTTTGACAGTGAAAGTGGTAAAATTCATGCTCGCGGCATAGACCCAAATGTACAAATAAATCGCGTAATAGAAGCTAATAAAAACTATACAGTTCAAATTCCGCAACCCAAGAATTTGACATTTCCAAAGGCTTATTTTAAAATACTCAACAATAGCGACAGGCAAGCAGAGCTCGCTTACATATCAAATATCTATAGGCAAATAAATGGAAATTTGTCTATACCGCCACGCAAAATAGGTATTTATGAAATGGATGCTAACCCAAGCGGAACGCTTTATAGTGGTTACTCCATAAAATCAGTTTTTGAATCCGTTTTAATACCTGAGTTTACTGCAAAAAACGGAATTATTTACAATTTAACCTATGCTGGAATAAGTGTAAAACTTGATTCAGAAGAACCATTAATTTTCAAATGAGGTAACTCATGAAAAAACTTCTTCCTCTTTTCCTCCTTGCCCTTATCGCTTGCTCTAGTGACGATGGTAATGATAACGGAATTTCATCAAGTTCCTCTCCCTATTCAAGTAGCAGTAATGCCGCTTCTACTTTAACCATAATAAATAGCTCCGACTTTGCTTTGGACAATGTGAAATGGAGCGATGTTCTTTTTGGCAAAATAGAAGCAAACTCTCGTGCAACAAAAGATGCAGAGCATGGAAGTGATTATATAACTTTTTCTGTTCCAAGTAAGAATAATTTGCTTGCAAGAACAGCAGTTCAAACTTTTGAGCAAAAATTAAATGATACAATACATATTATGAACAACACTCCTGTAACCGAAACAAATACTGGAATAAGTTTTCCAAATACTGAACGTTTAGTAAACATAAAAAAAACAGAAACTCCGAAAGTCGGAGAAATAAGTATACTTGAAAAGGATGATATTTCTGCAAAACTTTATGTAGAAATAATAAACGAAGGTTATCCGGAGTGGACTGAAGGAGGAATTTGTTATTCCACAAGTTTGAGCAATGTAAAGTCATCTAATTGTTCTAAAACAAAATCTAACGAGAAGTTTTTTACAAGACAACTGGAAGAATTAACGCCAAGTACAAAATATTATGCAGTGGCATATATAAGCAACAATGAACATCCAGTGTATTACAGCAAAGAGATTGAATTTGAAACGCCAATTCCTGCATACAAAATTAATACCGCTTGGTACAACGCATCGCAAACCGAATTTACCATAAGCACCGCAGAAGAGTTGGCTGGGCTTGCGAAGTTAGTAAATGATGGAAATAGCTTTATAAACAAAACCGTTAATCTTGGCGCAGATATTAAGCTCAACAGCACTATTGTTTGGACACCGATTGGAATATGGAATCTTGATAATAGTAGAATTCCTTTCAACGGAACTTTTGACGGTAAAGGTTTTGAAGTGAGTGGGGTTTATATAAACAATTTGAATACCGACATGGGTTTGTTTGGATATGTAGGCTTTAACGGAACAATAAAAAACGTTGGCGTCATTGCTTCAGACATTTACGATACTAGCGATTACGATTATTGTGTTGGTGGGTTGGTAGGGCATAATCAAGGTGGGATAAGCAACAGTTATTTCTCAGGTACGGTAAGAGGGGGAAACAACAGTTACGTTGGCGGCTTAGTGGGAAATAACGATGGCGGCACTATAAGCAATAGCTATTCCATGAGCACAGTAGCGGGGGGATACAGTCACTCTGGCGGATTGGTGGGACATAGCAGCGGCACTATAAGCAGCAGCTATTCCATGGGCACAGTATATGGAGAAATGACTACCGGTGGGTTGGTAGGACGAAATACAGGGATAATCAATAATAGTTATTCCACAGGTTCAGCAACTGGGAAAGCTGTTGGTGGATTGGTAGGGTTCAATCAAGGTACTATAAATAGTAGCTATTCTACAGGTACAGTGCGAGGGCTGAAAAATAATGAAGATGATACATTAGTAGAGTATGCAGGTGGATTAGTAGGCGGGAACCGAGGGGGGGTAATAAGCAATAGTTATTCCACTAGCGCAGTATCGGGAGAAAATTATGTTGGTGGGCTTGCAGGGTGGACTGAAGGAGCAATCAATAATAGTTACTCTATTGGCATTGTGACAGGGCGAGGAAGTCGGATTGGAGGAATGGTGGGGAGCTGGGATTCAGGCACAATAACCAACAGCTATTACGACCGTGAAACAAGCGGACAAAGTGACTACAGAGGAACGCCAAGAACCACTGCGCAAATGAAAACTCAGTCCACTTTTGTCAACTGGGATTTCACCACAATTTGGGGGTTAAGCAGCACAGGAAACAATGGCTATCCGTATTTGCTTGAAAATTTACCAAAATAACCAACTAGACCAACCATGAAAAAATTTCTTCTCTCCGTCCCTTTCCTCCTTGTCTATCTAATTGGTTGCGGCAGTGATAGTGATAACCACAAAATAGTTTTCGATACATTGATGTTACAAGAAACAGATTTATCCCGAGATGCAACTTGGAATACAGCAAATTCCATGTGCGAAAATTCTAACGTAGGCAGTTATAATGATTGGCGCTTGCCAACGCTTGCGGAATTGGGGATAATTTATAGCAATAAAGCAGTTATAAATGGATTAAAATCAGGAGATTATACTGGTTACTGGAGTTCAGAGCTATGTAATGAAACTCGTGGTTATATATATAATATCAATGATGGAAGCGTTGGTTGTCCTTTGTCGGCTTGGACCTATGCCGTCCGTTGCGTGCGAACTATCTCAGAAATAAAAACAAATGCAGAATTGAAAATTAATAATCAATCATCCTACGACTTAGAAAATATTGTATGGAATAATGTAGACATTGGAACAATTAAAAGAAGTTTTCATGCAGAAAAATCTGTAAATTCAGGAAACGGCTATGTGTTTTTTACGCGAACCGCAGATAAATTAAATCTTCGCACCACAGCTTTGGTAATCGTAGAGAAAGATAAAACGGTAGAATTTACCATCACAAATAATATGTCGGTAACCGAAATAACAAACAGCGAAAACATCACAACTTTAAATGCAATAGAAGCAACGCCTCCCGTTTTTGGAAGTCTAATGTTACAAGGCAAAGATTTAGTAACAAGCGCAAGTTGGTCCTCTGCAAATGCCATGTGTAAAGACTCAAGAATTGCCGGATATGACGATTGGCGCTTGCCAACACGTTCGGAATTGGGAATATTTTATGGTAATAAAACAGTTATAAGCGGTTTGGTCAGCAGTACTTATTGGAGTTCAGAAATATATTCAACTATATATGACTCCTGCTATTTTATTGATATTGATTTTGGAGCTATTAAGAATAGAAGTTGCACCAACGATGATGCTGTTCGTTGCGTGCGAACTATAGATTAAAACTCAAGCCTAGGGATTACCCCCTACAGCGCCATAATATGGCCCTAGCAATTTGACTTGCGCCTTGACTAATGCCGCGTTTTTCGGCTTTGTCAACAGCTCTATCCCATCTTTCACAGAAGCCCGGATCTACCAACTTTTCCAATCTCTTACTCATACCTACCTCTTTAAATTCACGATACTTACCATAAAGTTCCAAATTCATACTTAACAGCC
>JAITUM010000069.1 GCA_031286305.1 Candidatus Fibrimonadaceae bacterium
CTCTTGGTTTCAAGCATAATTTGGCATTTTCCGAGAAAGATCCTCGTTCAATAAAACTATCTGTAACAGGGAGCGGTGCAGCCAGCAAAGAGCAGGTTGCAAATATGATGGGCAGACTTTTGGGCATTCAAAACATGAACTGCGCCCTTGATGCAAGCGACGCCCTAGCCGTAGCCTGGGCTGGGCTGTTCAAGTAAATTTTCTAAGCCAGCTTGCTAATAAAGTACCCAGCCGCCACTGCCGTGCCAATAACGCCGGCAACGTTTGGTCCCATTGCGTGCATAAGCAAGAAGTTTTGCGGATCGTACTTTGCTCCAACAACCTGGCTAACACGAGCCGCCATTGGAACAGCGCTAACACCTGCAGAACCTATTAAGGGGTTAATAGGATTCTTGGGGCTTAACATATTCATAACCTTGGCAAACAACACGCCACCGGCAGTACTGATTCCAAACGCAACAACACCAAGTGCTATAATCAAAACAGTAGTCCCGCGCAAAAACAAATCTGCCTGCATAGTCATACCTACAGAAGTTCCCAAGAAAATTGTAACCACATTTATAATTTCGTTTTGCGAGGTTTTTACCAAACGGTCAACAACACCACTCTCCTTAAGCACATTGCCAAGCATAAGCATAGCTACAAGGGCAGAAACATCAGGAACAACTATAACGCAGAATATCAAAACCATCACGGCAAACACAAGCTTTTCCAACTTGCCAACCGGACGCAGAGACTTCATTCTTATTCTGCGCTCTTTATCGGTGGTGAACATTTTCATAATCGGAGGCTGAATCAGCGGAACCAAAGCCATGTAAGTATATGCCGCAACCGCTATGGGGCCTATCAAATGTTTAGCCAGCTTGTTTGAAAGGAATATGGAAGTGGGGCCATCTGCACCGCCTATTATGCCTATGCTCGCAGCCTCACCAAGGGTAAATACTCCGCAAACAACAGCAGCAAAAGCCGTAAAGAGAACGCCGAACTGCGCCGCACCGCCCAAAAGCAGAGTGCGAGGATTAGCAATCAAAGGACCAAAATCCGTTAGAGCGCCAACACCCAAAAATATAATCGGGGGGAACAGCTCCAAATGAATACCCTGACTAATGTAATAGTAAAGACCTTCAAAAGGAACGAACATGCCTTCAATGTTCCAACCGCCATCGTAAAAAAGGCGCGTAGGCAAATTGGTCAAAAGAGAACCAAAAGCTATAGGCACAAGCAGAAGCGGTTCGAACTGCTTTTTAATACCAAGGTATAGAAGCACGCAAGCTACTACCCACATAATTAACATTTGGCCGGATATATCCTTAAAGCCCATGTTATTCACCATTTCCATTACTGTTTCCATTTTTTCCTCTCTTTTCTGGATTCACCTGCCTTCAATTTTGCTCTGTGCTCCGGCATCTATTTTACTCGGGTTATCCAAAACCACAAGCTCCACATGCCGCGTTGGAATAAACATAAATTTACCATACTTCATCATGTATATAAACTTCTGGTTAGACTCCAACTTTCTGCACAAACGAACATACTCTTCTCTGGCCTTTTCAACATCCGCTTTAAAATAGAGCTTGATTTTCTCACCGGAGATTAAACTTATGGTGATGGTATAATTATCAAGCCCGTTATCTTCAAAAGCAGACATCATATTAACCTATTGTGAGTAATACCGTTCCTTCTTCTACAGCGTCGCCTTCTTTAACGCTAATGCTTGTAACTGTGCCTGCAGCAACGGCATAGATTGGAGTTTCCATTTTCATGGCTTCCAAAACCACAACTTCCTGATTTGCATTAACAGTTGCACCAACAGCTACCTTTATTTTCATAACCTGCCCAGCCATTGGGCTAGACACGGTTGCTCCACCGCTAGGCGCAGGTGCTGCTACCGGAGCTGGAGCTGCAACCGGCGCTGGAGCCGCAACCGGTGCCGGCGCGGCAACCGGTGCCGGTGCCGGTACATAGACCGGTGCTGCTGTGGTGATAACATCGCCTAGAACTTCGACTCCTACATCGTAAGTTCTGCCTTCTAAAGTGATACGAAGTGTCTTCATAACTATTCCCTTTTGGTTAAACCTTGTTTGTATGGAGCGCAACTCTGCCTTGAATAGCCCAAGTCCAGTCCATTGTGTTAAGTGGTTTGAATTTTACAACGCTAACATTTTTGCCGAGAAACTGAGCTGCAACTGCTGTAATTATAGCTAAAAACTGCTCATCGCTCATGCCCGGATGTATAGTTGTTTTTGCTGCGACTGCGCCAACCAAGGCGGCAAAAGTTTCATCTTTCATGCCCGGATGTATGGTTGCCGGCTGCTGCGAAGCCCCGGATTTTGGAGCCTCTTTGGTTAAGCCCATAGCATTTAAAGCTTTGCTGACAACGACGAGCAAAAACCACATAGTTACTAAAACAAACAGCACAAGCACAAAGCCAAAACCCTGGAACTCAAGCAAATTGCCAATCCCATAGGTTGAAACTGTGCCGTCTTTAGCTTTGTATTGTTCGCCCAGCTTAACAGTTGCCAGTTTTTCTTTGACTTCAACTGTGCCGCTTGCCTCTTCAAAAGCCTGCTTGGCTTTTGCGCTTTCTGCATAGGTTTTATAAAGAACCTGAGGGTTGCCTTCGTGGTCTTTAACCACTTTGACCACAACAAGAGAATCTCGTTTGCCGTCTTTGTAGGTTGCCCATTGGTAATGCCCTGCAATATTGCCGTCTTTATCTCTTATATCAAAAACCTCAGAAAGGCCGGTTGAAACAACCGGTGCTGCTGGTGCCACTGGCACTACAGCTGCAACTGGTGCAGGCATTGATACGGATGCAGGTTCAGATACGGGTGGCGTATCAACAATTTCTTGCGAAATAACTTCTTGACTCATAGTGGTATTAATCCATGTTTTTTAGGTGGGCGCGTAGAACGCTTGGTTAACGAGAAACGCAAAGCCAAAGCTATGTGGTATCTAGTTTCCGAAGGTTCTATTACATCTGTTATCATATTCGTTTCGGCTGCTTGCCAAGGGCTTGCAAATTTATCACGATATTTTTCTACAAGCTCGGCCTTTTTGGCTTTGGCAGCAGCTTCGCCGCCTTCGGCTTTGGCGGCATCTATTTCTCTTTTATATACAACAGGGATTGCTCCCTCTGCGCCCATAACGGCAATTTCTGCACAGGGCCAGGCATAAACAAAATCTGCGCCCATATCTTTGGAGCACATGGCAAGGTAAGAACCGCCATAAGCTTTGCGCATAATCACGGTTATTTTTGGTACGGTTGCGGCTGCGTAAGCAAAAAGCATTTTTGCACCATGCCTAATTATACCGCCTCTCTCTTGCGCAAGGCCGGGCATAAATCCGGGCACATCAACCAAATTCACAACAGGAACATTAAAAGCATTGCAAAAGCGAATGAACCTTGCACCTTTGTCGGAACTGTCTATATCTAAGGCTCCGGCTTTTACAGAGGGCTGGTTGGCTATTATACCTACAACCATGCCTTCTATGCGGGCAAAACCAACCACTATATTTTTTGCAAAATCTTTTTGAACCTCAAGCCATTGACCTTTGTCTGTGATGGATTCTATCACTTTATGCACATCAAAAGCCGTTCTGGAATCTTCGGGAACAAGCTTGTTAAGCCCTTCGTCTGAGGAACTTGCTATGGCTTCCGGCAGAATATGCGGCGGGTTCATCATATTGTTGAGCGGTAAAAAGCTCAGCAATTTTTTGGTGATGGCAATGGCATCTTTATCGTCTTCTGCAACAAAATGAATGTTTCCGCTTATGCTTGCGTGGGCATCTGCAGTGCCATATTGCTCAACGGGAGCTTCTTGGCCTGTGGCTGCTTTAATAACGCTTGGACCGCATATATACATCTCTGCATTTTTGCGAGTTTGAATTAAAAAATCCGTGAGCGCGGGGCTATATGCCGCACCACCGGCGCAAGGTCCGGCTATAATGGAAATTTGAGGAACAAGACCGGAGGCTTGAACATTGCGATAAAACACCTGTCCATAACCGCTAAGACCCCATATACCTTCTTGTATTCTAGCGCCGCCGGAGTCATTTATGCCGACTATAGGGAAGCCTAGCTCGCAAGCTTGCTCTTGAATGTCGCAAATTTTTTGAGCGTGCATTTGAGAAAGACTGCCGCCGCTAACCGTGAAGTCTTGGCTGAACACCGCAACAGGGCGCCCATCAATGTTGCCCACACCGGTGATAACACCATCACCCGGCAATCTTTTTGCAGCCGGACGTGCTTGGTCAACATACTTTCCGGATTCTTGGAAAGAGTCTTTATCGTAGAGTATATCTATACGTTCGCGTGCGCAAAGTTGACCTTTTGCATGGCGTTTTGCTATTCTGTCTGCGCCGCCACCAAGCTCGGCTTCGGCGCGCCTGGATTTTAATTCTTCTAAAAGTTCGGGTTTTATCGGCATATTTTTGATCCTTAGGCTGGAGAACAGAACTCAGTTAAAGCTCCACCTGTGGATTTTGGGTGCAAAAAGCCGATATTCATATTGCCGGCTCCTCTGCGCGGTGCTTTGTCTATAAGAGCCACACCCTTAGACTCGGCAGCGGCTAGTTCTGCAGCTACATCATCGCTTTCGTAAGCTATGTGGTGCAAGCCGCCTTTGCCTTTGTTGTTTTCAATGAATTTTGCAACGGTAGAGTCTGGGCTGGTAGGTTCCAGAAGTTCAATCCAAACGCCTCCAATATCAAAAAATGCGGTTTTAACCTTCTGTTCAGCAACTTCTTCAATATGAGAAAGTTTTAAACCAAGCACGTCCTCGTAGTAACCACGAGCTTCTTCTATTGATGGCACCGCTATAGCGATATGGTCAATTTTTTTAAGCATGAAAACACCTCTTTGCTAAGTAATTAGATAAATATAGTAAATTTTAAACACCCCGAGCCTCTACCCGAGGCTTCTTTTAAAGGGGGGCATCCCCCTCGCTTCAACCGCCGCCTACCATCGAAACCCTATTTCTGCATTAATGCCTTTATTTAACGCTGGCTGCATAACAAAGTATGCGGGGCTGTCAAAATCGTGAAGCATAGCGTCAACAGCAGCATCTGCCATTGAATATATGTAAAACAGGACTATTGCCCAAACATATTGATTGCGTTTTTTTCTGAAAAATGTAACATCTTCATTTGCAGCAAAAATAGCTAACGCGTCTTCTTCTGCTTTTGCTTGCCTCAAATTTTCCAAATGATATTCTACCATTTTTTGCCTTGAATGATAACTAACGGCACTTCCCAGCAAACCCATATAAAGCATGCCCGCTTTGCCATACTCGTGGTTATAAATTTGCCCCCATCCGGGGATTAAAGCAGCGCGCCAAAGCGCTGAAGTAGCGTAATGTGTCTCAGTGCTACGCCCCTGATTGTTTTTCCAAATTCCATAAGCATCGAACATACCGTAAATATGCAAACCGGCCAGCCATGCAACTTCCGAATTCCATAAATCTCTTGAAGCTTTTTTCTTAGCGTGCTCTTTTCGCAAAATTCTTTCGTGCATTTTTTGACCTGTTTGCCAAGCTGAAGTATCAGCAGAGTCAGCATACAAGGTGAGCAGGTCTTGGTAAAAAGAAACAGAATCTCTGTAAAAACTTATGTTTTTATTAAACTCCTTGTTTTGCCGAACTTTGTTGAAACGAGTTTCGTAAATCAAGGCTCCTTCAAGGGCAAGCAAAAAACCGCCTCTAACATAATGCTCGGTGTAAAACTGTCCGCCGCCCGGAAAAACTAATGAAGTTAAAAGCACCAGTGGCAGCGAATTATTTTTTGTTTCAATATCCCAATCGTATCTCGGCAAAGTATCAATAGCTAAAACGCCGGTGTTGCTTTGTGCAAAAGCAAACCCAACAAAGAGGAACAAAAATGCACTAAAGCAATGTTTCAATTTCAGCACACAAAGTTTCCGCTTCTTTTGCCGAGGGCGCTTCGGCGATTATTCTGATTACCGGCTCTGTGTTGGAGGCTCTCAAATGCACAAAACTTTTTCCTTTGCCAAGCCACAAACCGTCTCGCTCGTCCATTTTCCAATCTACAAATGCTTTTTTTGCTTTTTCCATCGCAAGAGCAACCGGATTTTTTATTTCAAATTTCTTTTTGAGCATCACGTAGCTCGGATGGTTCTTAACCCAGTCTGAAACTTTTATATTGTGCCGTGCAAGCAAATCTAAAACCAATGCTACGGAAACAAGAGAGTCGCGACCATAGTGCAAAGCGGGCAGAATAACGCCGCCATTGCCTTCACCGCCCACAACGCAACCATGCTCAATCATATTCAGGCTAACATTAATTTCACCAACAGCGGTTCGGTAGCATTTAACGCCGAATTTTTCCGCCAAATCTTCGCACATTCTGGATGTTGATAAATTTATGGAAAGCGATTTTGCCTCACGCTCTAAAACAGTTTCGGCGGCTATGGCAAGCGTGTATTCCTCGCCTATTGCAATTCCGTTTTCATCGACTATTGCACAGCGATCTGCGTCTGGGTCTAGGGCAAAACCTATATCGCATTTGTTTTCTTTAACCGTTTTGCCTAAATCGCTTAGGTTTTCTTGCAGTGGTTCTGCGCCTCTTGGGAAAATTCCATTGGGTTCGCAATGAATTTTAACCACTTCGCAACCAAGCTCTTCGAGCAATTTTGGCAACGCAAAAGAGCCTGCGCCATTTACTGCATCCACAGCAACTTTAAATTTTCGTTCTTTTATTTTTTGCACATCAACAAAAGGCAAAGCGAGTGTCGCTTTTATGTGCATTTCATCGCCGTTTGAAATACTTTCTTTTTTTTCAAAGGCATCTGCGCGCGCAAAAAGTTCTTTGACTTCATCTGGGCCAAGAAACATTCCTTTGCCGTTCAAAAATTTCAGCGCATTCCACTCAATGGGGTTATGGCTTGCTGTCACTATTATTCCACCGCAAGCCTCGAACTGCTCAACCAAAAGCTCCACCGTTGGCGTTGTTGCAAGCCCGGCATCCACTACTTCCACACCGGAAATATTGCATATGCTGGAAACTAGCTCAGAAATATCCGCTCCAGTTGGGCGAGAATCTCTGCCTATAACTATCTTTTTTGCATTAAGCAAGTCTAAAAAAGCCTTTGTGTGGCTAACAATTACCTGCGGAGTCAGGGTTTGCCCAACTATTCCGCGAATACCCGAAATTGAACGCATAAGGTGCATGGGTGTAATGTAGAATTTACGAAACCTTAGAAAACATTTTACCGAATAAGGTTTGGAAAACCGCAGTCTTTTTCTTTTCTGCAACATTGTTCGCTATCAAATTTTGCAAAGCACCGACCCCGGCAGATGATAAATCGCTCCTCATTTCGCCATCCCACTTCACAATTGCTCTCCGAACCGGAATTTCAAAAACCTCATTAGCCAGCTTTTCTATTCCGTTCAACGGCAACGGACATTCCAGAATCACAAATTCGGGTCTGCAAAAATCATCGTTGTAAATAATCTGCTTTATTCCAAGCAACAAATTGCGAATGGCTTCTCTGGCAAAATAGCACAAAACATAATTGCTTATTGTAAGCCCGGTGTTACTTTTGTTTTTGCCCGGCAAATTAAGCCTGCTATACTTTATGCTCTCTTCGGTTTCATTTTCTAAAATACAAGATATGTATTCAAGCAAGTCCGAACAATCATACGCAGATAAAAGTTCTTTAGAATCATCGGAAATTTCAGCATTCATCACCATATTGTAAAACCTTTGCATGCACTCAGGGCTTTGCGTCAGTTCAAAATCCTGTTCCATTAAGCTCGGATTTTTATGATAACAAAGGCATAACCTCCAAACAGCTTCCCTAAGCTCTCTTAAACCGGTTTCTTTATTATTCAAATATTTAAGCTCCGAATTATCCCACACAGAAAATTCAGACATGTAGTCCGTGATGTGAATCAACGCGGTTTTACCTTCCATCTCTCTTTTGCTGGCAAGAGCATTGAAACTTTTTTCGCAAGACAAATAAACATTTATTTTATCGCCGTCTTCTCTCATAATTTCCAACAACCTTGTAAGCGCAGGATGCTTGATTATAAAGTAGGCGTTAAAACCAAGGCTTTTTGTTTTTCTGTTCCTAGGATCCGGAACCCTGGAAACAATATTTTTTTCAGTCAAGAGAGTAAAATAAGGGCTAGTCAGAGATTTTATCTTCTCACCCGGAATAGGAATTTGCAATATTTTTTCCGGCTGCTTGCAATCCTCTATCTTCTTCATATCCTCTTCCGTAATATCCTTCAATACGGCGAAATTGAGGCTATAGGGAAAAGAGAAAACTTCAAAAAAGCTCGCGGAAATGGTGACTTCCATTACGGTGTCAAAATCACAACCCGTTTCAACTTGCCAATCGCTTACCGCTTTCTTGATAATTGCAGCAATAGTTTTAATACGAACCTCGTCAATTTTGTTTTGCGAGCTGCCGGGAAACTCTTCAAACTCTTCGGTATTGAAGCTAAATGTTCCCGCATCCCAGTCGCACTCCATTCCGTTGCGCGGCTGAATGTCGTATGCCTTAGCGAAATTCATGCTGATTCCGCCGTGTCCAAAATCCAAATTGAGCTTTGCTTTTTTCGCACTCATATTGACCTCTCTTTTTTTTCGGTTGTGTAAGCCATCTGTTTAAAGCGCAAATCCAAAACATCGACTAATTCTATGTTCAAAACTTGCGTATTTCTTGTTAGCTGCCTGTAATGCCTAAAGGCAATTTTCCAGTAATCGCTATCCAAAGAAAATTTTGTTCTAAAATCTACATCGTTAAAAAACACCATTATTTGCCTTTCCGCTTCACTTGGAATTAACTGTGAAATTCTCGAATAAAGCAAAACATCGTTCTTTCTCATGTCTATTAAAAATTTTGTTGCCAAAACTACATCGCCAAATTCCTTTGCATCAACCACCGGTAAGTCCGCAGCGTTTGCGCTATATGGATAAATCTCTCCTTTATCGGAATATATAACAGGCATAAAATCTTGGCGTTGCGGAATAAGAGCAAAAAGCGGGTTAGCTTCGATAAATTCTATTTCAAGCTCATAATAAGGGAACCATTTCACAAAAAAACGAACACCTCCGTAAATCATATTGCTGGCTTCCAAGCGAACACGAATTTCAGCAGTATCTTTTGCGTAAATTTTTTCATTATAATCATAGCCTATTATTTTTCTAAAAGCATCTGCCGAGAGCCTGTTTAAATTTTTTGGCGTTATTCTTGAAAAATGCCTAAACTGGTCTGATGTAACGCTTGGTAAAACATATACAAAAGCTCCAATGCAAAGCATAAGCAAAACACACAAACTTATAATAAGTTTTTTACGCGCAAACAAATAACTTTTGATGGTTGTTTTCTTTTTTGAAATCCAGCCCTCAATAGCCTGCTCTCTTTTTCTTTTGTGGTATCCAAGCATTTAAATCTCCGTAATCTTTGCAGAAATAGCAGTTATGTTTCCTGCGCCCATTGTTACAACTAAATCTCCATCCTTAATTTGATTAGCCAAAAATTCCAAAGCATTTTCTTTTGCGCCAATAAAGTGCGCATTTTTATGCCCCCTTGCATGGGCAAAATCAAAAATGAGTTTTCCGGAAACGCCTTCTATGGGTTTCTCTCTGGCCCCATACACATCGCACACCAAAAGGATATCGCTGTTTCCAAAAACTGTTCCAAACTCCTCTGCATGTTCTTTGGTGCGAGAATATAAGTGCGGCTGAAACACCGCTATTATACGCTTATCAGGAAAAGAATCTCTCAGAGCGGAAAGGCTTGCAGCAACCTCAGTAGGATGATGAGCGTAGTCATCAAAAACCAGTGCGCCTTTTACCGTTCCCTTAAACTCCATTCTTCTTTTAACACCGGTAAATTCGGCAAGGGCTTTTTTAGAAACTTCCACAGGAACAGATTCCTCTGTTGCCAAAGCGAGAGCGCCAACCGCATTTTGAACATTGTATTTACCAAGGAGACGAATTGAAAATTCTCCCAGCAATTTGCCTTTGCGATAAACGGAAAATTCCGAACCACTCTCAAAATAACGACAATTTTTTACGCTATACATTGCCTGCGGGCTAAAACCATAAGTTATCACCGGCTTGCTTAATCTTGACAAAATGCTTTGGCAACCAACATCATCCAAGCACAAAACTATTTGCCCGTAAAACGGAACTTTATTGGCAAACTCAACAAAAGCATTTTTTATATCATCTAGGTCCTTATACGTGTCGAGATGGTCTGCATCTATATTTGTCACTATTGCAGAGCTCGGCATCATTTGCAAAAAACTGTGGTCAAATTCATCGGACTCGGCAACCAAATAAGAACCTTTGCCTACTGTTGTGCCGGAACCTTTGCCAAGCACAATGCCGCCAACTATAACGGTTGGATCTTCACCGGCGGCTTCCAAAATTGCACCTACCAAAGAAGTTGTACTGGATTTTCCATGCGTGCCTGCTATTGCCAAAGTATATTTTAAGCGCATAAGTTCGCCGAGCATTTCTGCCCTGCGAATAATGGGAATGCCAAGTTCCCTTGCTTGCTGCATTTCAGAATTTTCCGCATTAACGGCAGAAGAATAAACTATAATTTCCGCTTCTGCAACATTTTCCGCTCTGTGCCCTATAAATACTTTTACACCTAAGTTTTGCAAGTATTCGGTTTGCGCACTTTCTTGCATATCAGAGCCGCTAATTTCAAAACCATTATGAAAAAGAACCTCCGCTATGCCGCTCATTCCCGCGCCGCCAATCCCTATAAAATGAATTCTGCGTATGCGTTTATTTGGTATAAATTTTCCTAAGTCGAGCATATATCCTCCGCAATTTTGCCGGCCGCTCTGCGATTCAACTCGCCAAGCTCGCGTGCCTTTTTAGACATGCTTTCTAGTTTTTCTTTATTATTCATCAAGTCTGTTATTTTTTCCCATAGAGCATTTTCTTCTCTATCCAGTTCCACAAATGCTGCACCTTCTTTTTCTATGGCTCTTGCGTTATGCTCCTGATGGTTTGCCGTTGCATAAGGGAATGGCAAAAAAACAGCCGCCTTTCCAAATGCCAAAATTTCTGCAAGGGTTGAAGCTCCGGAGCGGGAAATTATTAAATCTGCATGCTGCATATAAGCATAAATATTATCCAAGAAAGCGGTGACGCAAATATTTTTTGCGCCGCTATATTGAGTTAAGTTTTTTGCACCGACCTGCCAAACAATTGATAAATTTTCGTTCGCAGAAATTTTATCACGAATCTGCTCTATCTTCCTATTGATGCCAAGGGCACCCTGGCTGCCGCCGGTGATTAAAATGCGGAACTTGCTGCTATCTGCAAAAGCTTCCGGAGGCGGCAAATTTTGCGGCATTTCGCGAACCGGAGATGCTATATAATTTTTCTTGGCAAACTTTGCGCATATTTTATTTGCAACTCCCATAACGGCATTCGGTTCTATTATGTAAAAAGGTATGCGTTTTAAAATTGCCGCAAGCATAATCGGCAAAGCAACATAACCACCCGTTCCAACTATAAATTCAGGTTTTTCATTTTTCAGCAACTTCGCTGCCCCAAGCACACAGGAGAGTAAACTAAAAGGCAAAAATAAATTTTTAATTATGCTATTTCTCGCTAAAGGAACTGCCTTAATTTGCCGATAATCATATTTAGAAGAAAGCAATCTTTCTTCCATGGACGGTGCAGCACGGCCAACAAAGACTATTCCAAGCGAACTATCCAAGTTTCGAATAGCCTCGGCAACGGCAACCGCAGGAAACACGTGTCCACCGGTACCGCCACATGCAAAAAAAATCGTTTTCATCATGTTTTTTCCTTAATCAGTGAAGATATTTGAACCAGCATTCCCATCAGAAAAAAATTCATAATCAAATTGGCACCACCCGCACTTACAAAAGACAAAGGTTGCCCTGTGGCAGGCAGCAACCTCAAATTAACTCCTATATGAAGCAGCACGTTCAAAGAGAAAATTATAGCTATGCCCCACGCTATATTTTGAGCAAGCATTTCATTTTTGTCTACCGGTTCAATACGTGCCGCAACCCAAAAACATGCAAATAAAAATCCTGCCATAGCAACCGTAATCGGAAGCATTAACCACAACCCAAGCTCCTCGCCCAAAACGCTGTAAGCAAAATCGTTGCGCGCTCCATACAAGCGATGTTTTATGGTTCCCTTATCCAAACCTCTGCCTATTATTTTGCCGTTTGCCAAGGCCTGCAAAGCTTCATTTTGCTGGTCATTGCCAGATTCATTTTCATGGAAAAAAGCTCTAACTCTGTTAACGCCGTGGCGGTCTAAAACTTCGCTATCAGATTCCAAATTAGACACATAAGAAGCCATAAGCATAGGAATTGTTAAAATGACTATTAGCAGCAAACGTGGTTTAAAATCCATCTCTTGCAAGAATAGCATAAAAAATACTATGAGCGAGTAAATAGCCAGCATAGAATAATTCGGCATGAGAAAGGTAAAAAAACCAACCGGCAAAATTGTCAAAACCGGAAAAAGAAAAAATTCTCTACCCAGTTTGAATTGTTTTTTTGCTCTCATATCCGTCAAAATTTTTGCCGCAAAAATCATAAGGAAAATCTTTACAAACTCTCCAACTTGAAAGGGCCTTGAAAAAATAGACAACTGCCGCCTTAACTGCGTTATGGCATTTTTCTTTGAGGTGTTGAGCACTCCGCTCTCCATAGCGAGCACCTGCGCTTCCGTATAATATTCTCTTGTGCCATTCACTTTATTGGTAATTGGAATTTTATCCCAAGCCCTATCTCCCCATATAGCAGAAACCTGCAAAATCACTGCAAATATAATGAGGAAAGAAGCCATGCTGAGACCTTCTTTGTTCCACAAAATACCCTGTCCGTTTGAAAAACGAATTACATAACGTCTCCATATGGATACCGGCAATAAAAAACCGGCTGCAAAAAATATAAGCGGTAAAAGCAAATTTTCAACCGCAAAACTTTTAAACGGAATGGCACCTTTTTCTAAAGTGCTTATCCCTATATAAATCCCAATAATGGAAAATAAAACCGGAAGCAACAAAAGTTGCCATTTACCGAACCTTATCCTTTCTGATAAATTATGAAAATAATCAAACACAAGGTTCATTTAAGTGACTCCTACTTCCAGCAAGCTGTTGCACACCTCTTCCAATTGCATTGAGCGAGACGCCTTTACCAAAACAGTATCATTTTCTCGAACTAAAAGTTTCATAGCTTCTATGGCACTTTGCTTATCTTCAAAATATTTTATTCTAACGGGTTTAAAACCCGCTTTTTCCGCGCCTTTGCAATATTCCATTGCTTCATTTCCTATTGCCACCAAATAGTCAATTGACAATTCCGATAGCGCTTTGCCCACTTCTCTGTGATACTGCCCGCTGTGCGCACCGAGTTCCTTCATGTCTCCCAAAACCGCAATTCTGCGACCTTTGCAAGGCACGCTGGCAAGAGTTTGCAAAGACACTTTCATAGAATGCGGATTGGCATTATAGCAGTCGGATATAACAGTGATTCCGTTTTCTTCAAAGATCTGGGTTCTCATATCATAAGCCTTAACTTCCAAAAGGGCTTCGGCAATAACGCTTTTAGGTATTCTAAATAATTCGCCAACTGCAATAGCGGCAAGAGCATTGTACACATTATGCATACCGGGAACCGAAAGTTTAAACCAAGTGCGCGATATGCGGAATTTAGCACAACCATTTTCCCATAAAATTTCATCCGGTTTTACAACCCCTCTGTTCACTCCATAAGTGAGCACATCGTATTTTGAAGAGTTGCGAATTTTAGAAAGCATATCATCATCTGCATTTATAACCAAATGCCCGCTCTTTTCAAAACCTTCCGTTATAGATTTCTTTTCTTTGAACACTCCTTCCAAATTAATTAAGCCGTCCAAGTGAGCAGGAGCAACATTTGTTATCACAGCAATATCCGGAACCGCCGCTTGAGAGAGTTGGCGAATTTCGCCCGGCAGGCTTGTTCCCATTTCTATGACGGCCGCTTCATGCTCTTCCCTTAAACCGAGCAATGTCATTGGAACACCAAAAAGGTTGTTCAAATTTCCCTTTGTAACAAGGGTGTTGCAATTTTTGCCAAGCACTGCGGCAATCATCTCTTTTGTTGAGGTTTTGCCTGCGCTGCCTGTTATGCCAACCACTTTCAGGTTTTGAAACTTCTTTCTATAACCTCTGGCAAATTTTAGCAAAGCCTTGGTTGTATCTTCTGTAGCCACTGCAAGCGGAATTTTTTCTATCTCCACTTCTACTGCATTAACAACTGCCATAATAGCTCCTTTTTTAAATGCTTCTTCTATAAACCCACCCTCATGCGGGTTAAATTTCTTTCCTACTAATGCCCAAAAAACATCACCTTTTTTTATTTCTCTAGAATCAAAATTTAGGCACACTTTTTGCATCTTAATATCTTGCGGGATGTCCGCCATAACAATAGAGGGTTCTTCCTGCAAAAAAATTTGCAGAAACTCGGTCACGTTTATTGGTAATTCAAAGCTCATAATGTCTAAACCCCGATACTCCCGATTAAAGGATTGACAGGATTTCCTCCCTGTCGCTGAAATGTTTTTTCTCTTTTCCGATAATTTGGTAGGTCTCGTGCCCCTTGCCTGCTACCACCAGAACATCACCGCTTTGCAATGCGGTGGCAGCTTCTTTTATTGCCAAGCTTCTATCAATTTGCTTATGATATTTGTTTGTAGAAAATCCTTTTTCTATGTCTGCTAAAATTTGCTCGGGCTTTTCCGTTCTCGGATTGTCTGATGTTAAATAAACTTTGTCTGCCAAGCGTTCTGCAATTTCTGCCATCTCCGGTCTTTTTGTTTTGTCTCTATCACCGCCGCAACCAAATACCAGCAGCAAATTTCCTTTGCAAATTTTGCGGGCAGCTATCAAAGTTCTCTCCAATGCATCCGGAGTGTGAGCATAGTCAACAATTGCACGCTTATTGTCTTTGTTGTACACAACTTCAAAGCGCCCCGGAATAGAAATATTTTCAAGCGCATCTTTGAGCGCAGCTTCCGGCAAATCCATTTCGCGTGCCCACTCTATAATCAGCATTGCGTTCTCAACATTATGTTCACCAAAAAGTGAAACATTATAATTGTCTATCCTAAATCCATTTTCAGTATTGGCAATTTTGAATTGCTTTTTTGAAACGCCAATCCTATCTCTGAAAAATAATTCTCCGCACAAACGGTTTCCGTATGAACTGTCAATATTTATAAAGCCTATCCCTTTACCCAAAAGTTCAGACACGAACAATGATTTTTTTGCTTGATAGTAATTTTCCATAGTGCCGTGGAAATCTAAATGCTCGTGGCTCAAATTTGTGAACAAAGCCCCTTTGTAAGGGATTCCCATAACACGCCCTTGAACAAGCGCATGGCTGGAAACTTCCATAACAAGCTCCGTGCAACCGGCATCAACCGCTGCGGCCGCAAACTCATAAAGTTCCAGCAATCCGGGCGTGGTCAAATGTGCCTCTTCTTTTTTACTTCCTGTCAAATTATAAATGGTGCTCAACAAGGCTGTTTTTTTTCCGGCTGCTCTTAAAACAGCGTTCATCATAAACACGCAACTGGTTTTTCCATTTGAACCTGTAACCGCATGGCAATTCAATTTTGAAAACGGGTTAGCAAAATTTTCTTTTGCAAATAAATATCTTGTGAAAACAACATCATTAACCTGCGCCCACCTGTCTTCAAAACCTTTTGGAGCGGGCAAAGCAGAAACAACAGAAGAAGCTCCTCTTTCCAAAGCTTCCAAAGCGTGTTCCCTTTCCGAACCGTCTGCACATGGAATGGCAAAGAATATATCGCCGGGTTCCACTTTTTTAGAATTGTCTTTCAGACGGTTCATATCTCCCTCAACTTTATATGCACAATACTTTTTCTATCTGCGCTTTCACCGGGTTCCGGAAATTGCTCATATACTTTTCCAACACCATCATAAACAACATTGCTAATGTGCTCAAGCATGCCCATTGCATCCTTCAGCGCCAAACCTCGAACATCCGGCATACGACCGGTGTTTCTCTGATGCTCTCTCAAAGAGAGTTGCAAATATTCTCCGGTGGAATCTCTTTTTATTGTTTGTGCCACAACAGAACCCGTTCTGCTCTCATCATCAAAACGAATGCTGCAACGCATTCCTTTTGCTCTGTCTAAAGCTGCCGTTCTTGTGTGCCCAATAAAAGATACATCGCTGCACAAACTATCTGCTGAAGCATATTCCCTTGCAAAAGCAGCCGGAGAAAGCTCCGGGTGAAGATAAATTTGTTCCATGATTTTTTGGAACACAGGCCCCGCCGCCGTGGAACCTCCGCTCTTGGTGCTATGCATGGTAACAAGGCACACAAAATACGGATCCGTAGCTCTTTCAAAACCTATGAATGAAGAATTATAAGTTCCAACTTTATATTTTCCAATGCTATCTATGGTTTGCGCAGTTCCGGTTTTGCCGGCAAATTCAAAAAAGCTATACTTAGATTTTATGTTCGCCGCCGTTCCACCTGAATCCACAACGCTTTTTAGCATGTTCCTTAAAATTCTTGTGTTCTCGGTGGTAGAAATAACTCTGCGCACAGAATCCCTTTCTGTTACGGCAGAATCTATTCCATGTTCCAACACCAGTTTGGGATTATACAAAACTCCGCCATTTGCTATTGAGCTAAAAGCTTTTGCCATATCCAAAGAAGTTAAATCCAAAGATTGTCCAAAACCCTGAGTTGCTTGCGTTCTAGAATATATAACGCGATTAAAACCTTTGTGACTGACTCTAAGCGGGAAATTCGGATTTTCGTTTATGGCAAAATTTTTAACCCCATAAAAGAATTTCTCATAACCAATTTCTTCTATAACATATTTGCCAAAAGCTATATTCGACGAAACAGTCATTGCTTCTTGCATGTTAAAAGATTTAGCCACGCGAGTATCCTTTATTATTTTTTCATTGGCATTTTTTGTGACATGCCATTGACCGTTCTCGCCATCTATCCGTTTGTTGGGATCAACTCCGTTTTCCAAAGCTATAATGGCTGTTACCGGTTTAAAAATCGAACCGGGTTCAAAAGAATGCACAGTGCTCTCATATCTGTTTCTATCCGGATTGAAACTTGTCATAGCTAAAATTTGCCCCGAGCGCGGATCCATAACCAAAACAGATGCTCCTGCCGCACTTAGTTTAGGCACATATTCCTTAATCACATTTTCTACAATTTCTTGAATTCGCAAATCTATGGAAAGATATACATCTTTGCCTTCAATAGAGGGAGTGCGCACAATTTCATCTATGGGAGTATTTTTTCGAGACTTGACTGTTGAAAGCAAAACCGCTTTTTGCCCACGCAGTTCTCTGATTTTTGAAACCATCACTCCATGCACAATCGCAGACAAACCTTCAAGGTGCCCATGATAGTAAATTTCATTCCATTTCTTTGATTCATGTTCTTTGTCAACATGCAATTTATCCCAAAGCACCACGCCATTGCGATCTAAAATGCGCCCGTATTTTGCTTCTTCAAAGCTTCGTCTTTGGGTTTTATCTTCGTAGTAAACCTTGTCGCTGAAAATTTGAATTTGAGCCAACCTGGCAACAAAAGCAACGGTTATTGCAGAAAGAAAAACGGCTATTATTATCAGTCTGATTTTCATTTTAGAACCCTCGTTATTTTGGTTGCCACTTCATTCATTCCAAGCCCAAGTGATGGTGCTATTGAATCTATTCTGTTCCTTGAAGACAAACTGTCTATGCTTCTATCTACCAAAGACACTTCAAAACGCATAACCGAAACAGAGTCTTCTAAAATTTTTTCCTCATGAATTAAATGTGCAAGTTTTTCATTTGCCATTTTCATAGGAATTGCTAAAACAAAGAGCATGCAAAAAAGAAATATGGATGTTATAATTAATTTCATAATCTCTCCTAAATCCTTTCATAGACTCTTAGTGTGGCAGAGCGTGAGCGCGAATTTTTTTTCAATTCTTCCGCACCCGGAACTATAGGTTTTTTGTTGACTTTTTTTATTTTTTTGTTATTTCCTCCGCAAGTGCAAACCGGCATATTAGCATTGCACAAACATGTTTTTTCAAAAAGCGCGAGAACATCTTTTACCGCTCTTGCTTCTTTTGAATGATAAGTTATTATGCAAAGCCTGCCGCTGCTTTTGAGGCAATGCACTGCCGCTTCCACGCTTTTTTTAATCTCTGCAATTTCCGAATTCACTTCCATGCGAATAGCTTGATATACCCTTGCCTTCAAGCTGTTCATATCTTTTTTTCTGTAAGTATAAACCTCTTCAATCGCACAGTTTAAATCTTCTGCAGTAATTGAAGTTTTTGATAAAATGCGTTTTGCCAAGCGACCTGTCATTTCCAAATCGGAATTTTCTTTTAAAATTTTTGCCAATTCTTTTTCTGAAACTCTTTTCAAATAATCTTGTGCATTTTCTCCGCTCTGCGCATCCATCCGCATATCAAGCGGTTCGTTGCCTGCAAAAGAAAAACCTCTGTTTGTATCGAGTTGGTTAGAGCTAACTCCCAAGTCATAAAGAATGCCGCCAAGAGTCTCTACTGCAAGCTCTGTTTCCAAATTTGAAAAGGCTTTGTGATGGTAAACAATTTTAGTTCCGAACCTGTTAAGCCTTGGTTTTGCCGCGTTTATAGCTTCTATATCTCGGTCAAAGCAATGTAGTTTTTGACCTTCGCCTACAAGCTCGGCAATTTTCTCTGAGTGCCCGCCGCCGCCGAGTGTGCAATCTGCGTAGTCATAACCATGCCTTATGTGCAAGCTCTCTATGCACTCATTTAAAAGGACTGGAGTGTGGTAATTATTCCTGTTCATAGAATCCATTCCATTCCTTTAAAGTCATCGCCTTTGCTTAGGGTGAAGGCTTGGGCTTTTTCAACATTAGATATAACAATTAAATCGCCATTGCCGGAAAACACCACTTCTTTGTCTATATCTGCCCATTCCTTAAGTTTTTTGGGTAAATAAAAGCGATTTTGTTTATCATCAACAAAAATTTTCTCCGTATTGTGCAAAAGTTTTCTGCGACGTGCATAATTTTCTGGGGTTTGCTCAAGTTGGTCAAGTTTTTTGCGCCAATCTTCGTAATCAACTACTCTGCGTAAATGCAGGCAATTATCAACTCCCGGTGATATGTAAAATTCTCTTTCATTGGGAACAAGTTTACGAAAATGGAGAGGAAAAGAAACTCGTCCATTTCCATCTACAATTGCAGTCTCATTTCCTTGAAAACTCATATCTCTAAATATAGATTTATTTTCTTAAAAATGAATGTTTTTTAATTAAAAATAATCTTTTTTCCCCTTTTTCACCCATAAATAGGAAAATTTTCCAATAATGCTAACAGTGAGCTAACAAAAATCGCAAAACTACTGAATGAATGTTCAGTGGATTGCCGCAATGTTTGCAGAGTGAATTGCAACCGTGCGTTTGGTTTTAATTTTGGGGTTAATTTGTGAGAAAGTGACTGCTCTTAAATTCACCTTTATTACCATCAATAATAATGTTTTCAAAATTAGATGCGTATTGGCAAACACGGTGAACAAGTTATTTTTTGTGATGCCGTGCATAAACGTAACAGGCTTCTCAGAACCCGCACTACGAATAGTCAGCGTTTTATCGCTGGTATTTGCTGGAATTTCCATCAAATGATCAAGAGTTACATTTTGCTCAAGCTCAATAACAAGGTCATTTACCGACATCGTAGAGAACTATAACTTAACAGGCTAATTAATGCCTACTGAACGAATGTCATATTTTTTTTTGTTAATAATTTTCAGTTCATTTTCCATCCACTCCACCATCTCATAAAAAAATGCGCGAAAAAATCGCACTATGTGTGCGACATTCAAAGCTAAGATAGCCAGCGCAATAGATGTCAAGCTTGTTTCTTTGAGGCGAGTTCTAATAAGCCCAAGCCCGAATGAACCTTTCGCATGGCTGAATTTGCGCTCAACCTCGATCCTGTCTATTTCTGTCTTCCTCTCGACTTTGCGGAGCAGCTTTTGGTCATCCTCGCTGATGCTCTTCTTTGGTCGCCCGAGCGGCTTGCCTAAAATCTGTATGCCAAGGCTTTGGCAAAATGATATATTCTTTTTGTTCCTGTAAATCCAGTCTGCCAGCACACTCCGCGTAAAGCCATTCGACACGTTAATATCAAGCTTAGCCCCGAATTCGCACTTTGCTTTCGCCTTGCCGCGAACTATGGGGCGAACCCAAGGTTGACCAAGGCTCACGATGCGATTATCAACGTGGGATACGCGGTTGCTATGCATGTAATCCTGCTGCTCGTAAAGTTTGATGATTCCTTAGACTTAATAGCTTCGCTGATTGTAAGCTCGTTGATTTCCCCAAGCAGGTTTGTAAGACGCTTGCGAAAATAAACCATGAGAGAGGGATCAAATGGAGGCTCGTCGATGTAACCCGGAAAACCGCAGAAATATTGAAGGCAGGGTGTTTCCTGTATCTGGAGAACTACCTCCTCATCGGAAATCTTGCGCTCTATCTGAATAAGAAGCGCGCCTAGAGCAAGTTGAAGCGGTTTAGCTACCTGGTCATTGACGCTATCAAAAGTGTCGGCGTAAAGACGCTTTATCTTGTCCCAAGGAATAGCACCGGCTTTTTGAACCCAGCGATTCTTAGGGTCAAGTTTCATGCCAAGAGGCATGTTGAAGTCAGTGAAACTGATTTGTTTGCTCTGAAATTTATACATGGCATATCCTTCTGCAAGCTTTTTAAATGTTTTTAGCGATTTCCCGTGCAGACAAATATAGCTTTTTGAAACAGCAATGTCAAGGAAAATCCGAGAAATATCAAGACTTTCTAAACAAAAACAATCGTTCAGTTGGCATTAATTATTTCCTTTGGCACGATTATGTGTTTTACAAAGCATTTGACAATTTGTAACATCTGTTGCACCACCCTTGCTCCAAGCAGTAACATGGTCTGTGTCCATTTCTTTTAGTTCCCATATTTTAGATTTGTTCACAGTGTTTTCAATAGCACAAAGATGGCAATTTGATATTCCTTTATTTTTTGCTTCAGTGGTTTGTTTATGGTACCTTTCTCTTTTCGTTTTATCGTCAAACATGCGTATTTCTAAAAGTTTAGTATTTATGCAACCGCTTAAAACGTATTCAAATACTCCACTCTTTTTATTCACATTTTCGTCAGCGAGCAACTCCCTAACTTTGCTTGAAACATCAGCGGGATTATAACTTTGAGTATGATAAGTTTCGTACAATCGCCCCCATTCCAATCCTTGCATTTTACTGTCAACATCAAGAAAAACTGCACCTGCCCATTCAATGACCGTGTTAAAATAGTTTTTTAATTCTGTTATATTATTGTCGTGTCTATGGGTTGACATATAGTTGCTTTTAGTTTGTTTTTTCGATTCGGCAATCCAACTCAAAGCCGCTGCCAAAAAATCTTGCCGCAGGGCAGTGCCTTTGACGTATACGCTACGCTTTTGGATATTTGGGTTTCCAGAATTGCTAAATTCAGCTTTTGCCAAAGTTACAAAATTACCCGAATAAATAGCGTTCAACAGTTCTTGCTCGTTCAATGGAACACCAGCGATATTGATCGTCTTAAACCACTCTTTGATCTCGCTCTCTTCACCTTCGCAGTGATAAACCAAAAGCTTGCTGTTCATAATTTTATCTTGCTTTTCTGGTGGCAATGAGCTAAACCTCTGTTCATATCCATTTTCATCTTTAACGCCGAATTTGCCTGTGGTGAATCGCCCTATTGAGGTTATGCGTTGTTGCCCGTCAAGCACTTCAAACGCATTCTTAGAAACGTCGTTAAAGTAAATCAAACCGAGAGGGTAACCTTTAAGCAAAGATTCAATAACTGCAACGTCCTTCTTGCCATCAGCATAAATATAATTGCGTTGATATTCTGGTTGTATCGTTAGTTTCCCCGAAAGCCCGAACAATCCTTTGCCTTCTAGCTCGTTATATATGAAACCATCTACGATTTCACGAATTTTATAGGTTTCAAGTATTGTTTTCATTTTGCTCCTTTTCTTCTAATCAAAATTCTAAAATAGGGGCATTTACCGTTTACCGATAAATCCTTTTCGTCATTACCTTTTCTGAACTTGATGATTTCAAATTGTTCAGGGCAATATTTGTCAAGAAACGAAATAGGTACGCCAATTGCCCCATCGTAGTCAGACGGAATAGCATCAGTAAACGGAACTTCTATAGCATCGTAATTATCATATTTGTCATAACTTTTTTTACCTCTGATTTCTTTGTGTTTGCTATATCTAAGGTTGTCTGCCATTGTCATAAAAGGTATTGGTTGATGACGACGACCATGTTCAAGATTGGTAAACCACCGTACTCCCTTTACCATAATAAACGGTTTTCCGTCCTCATCATATCCGCAGCCCGCAGCTTTAAGAGGATATCCACTTGGTACGTTGAATTTTCGGTCGCCGCTTGTAATACTCGGACCAAGCCACATTTTATTATCTTTTATAAGCGGGAATACTTCTTTATAAGTAATTGCATTCATATTTCCTATAATAAGAAATTGTTTTTTCGCTTCCATAATCCACGCTATAAATTCGCGGAATAGTGAAAATGGCGGATTGGTAATGATAATATCGGCTTCATCACGCAATTTTTTTATCTCGTCACTGCGAAAATCACCGTTTCCCTCAAGACGAGTTAAAGCGTTTTTCTTGTTTGCTAATATTAGTTCAACGTCATACAAGTTAAATACACCGTCTTTGTTGTAATCTTCCCCTTCAGTTATTTCGATTTTATGTGGTACTCTTGTGGTTTTATTATCTTCCGGTTCATCGTCAAATAAGGTTAACTGCGTACTCGCTATAGGAGAGCCTATATAACAAGTAGCAATTAACTTTTTAAGCCCCAACTCATTAAAACTCAACGCAAAATATTTAAAAAATTTGCTTTCATACGGGTCATCGCAAGGACATAAAATAGTCTTGCCTTTGAACACATCAGGATTAAACTCTAAGTATGCCTGTACTTCTTTTTCTATATCAGCCCACTGCGTGTAAAACTCATCGGCTTTATTTCCTTTAGCATCATCTAAATTCTTTGTTGCCATCTTCAATCCCTATGTTATTATAAGCACTTCCTTATCCAATAGTCTTCCGAAGGTCTTTCCTTCCGCATAGCACGAACTCTATCTAGCTTATTGCATAGATATGTGACAAAATCTTGGTCACTTATAAGTCCAGTTGTAGGTATGTTTACTATCTTTGAAAGCTCTTCCTTGTTGATGCCAAAAAACTCCATATGGTAGGCATATGGTCTATATGCAAAATCATTGAAATGCGGACATCTGCTAGATTTCATATTCTCTATATCCCAATCCCAGTCTCTCTCGTCAAGAAAAATCTTTAAATAGCTCAAAAGTTGCTCTCGCCTTGCTGTTTTGCCTTTATTCATAGTCATACCACCACAGATAATATTTTCTATAAGAGAATATAGAAAATTACATTTAAAGAAATAGGAATTGGAATTGGCTTTAAATTGGTACTAAAGGCAGATAATTTACGGGAATATAAAAATAGGTATCTTTTTGGTACTAGATTTTCTATATATCAACCCAAGATATGACTATTTTTAAAAAATTACTTGCAATATAAATTGCAATTCTGTTGATTGCCAACTGTGGATCAGATGAAGGTTCTCTTTTACAGCCACTCCCCAGTTCAAACGCCATGCTACCCTCGAGTTCAAGCTCTAGCTCTGAAAACCCCACCGAATATTGCTTCTTTGATAACACTTGCTTTGACCTTCCGATATCTTATTGCAACTCACTAAATGGCATTGTTTTTTACATTTTGTCAAATTGTGAGGCGAATATCAAACAACCCAGTAGCTCAAGCAGTTTGCCATCTAGCAGTTCGGAACTCCTTGCTGGTTTGTAGGTGGAGGTGCTTCAATTCAAAATTCCTGCCCACTAGGCTATGGTAAAATTAATTAGCAACCCCGCAGCTTAATGTGCCACCCCCCAATGAATATGCAACTCCCTGCTTTGCAATTTATGCTTCTTGCCCTGCAAAATATTTTCAAAAAACTTCATCAAAAAATTATTTTCTCTGTTTATATTCAAAACGGCGTTTCTGTAATTTGAGCGTACAAGAGCGTTTCGGAAAAATTTTGCGTGTTTTTCAAAAGAAGAATTGTCAATCTTGTATCCTAGATTTCTCAAATATTGAATTGCAAAAACCGCAACTGTTCTAGTGTTGCCTTCTAAAAAAGGATGTACCAACCATATTTTTGAAATGAAATTCAAAATATGATTTATATCAATTTTCTTTGCTTGCTCCTCTTTATTTAAAATCAAAGCAATTTCGTCTTCTATATTTTCAAAATGCGCATATTGAACCGTATCATTATCTAAAACCCATTCGGCTTTTATTATATCTATCTTGCGGTACATGCCCGGATTGTAATTTTTAAAATTCTTAAATAAAATTTTATGTATGTTTTTCAAGGAATTTTCGTTCAACGAAAAAGATTTATTGCTCAAAATTTTAACTATTCTTGCCGAAACAATATCTGCTTCATTTTGCCGGTTTTTTGTATCAACTTCTTTTTGTTTATAATACCTTTCAATAGTATCTTCAACCTGATAAATGCTCATATTGCCGGCAATATGTTCTTTTGACAGTTTTACAGCGTATTCAGATGGCTTTAAATCATCAACGGCTTGCAAACCAAAAGCAGTCTGCCAATTCCGCTTTTTATCAGCAGGGCACACAGTTTCCGCATTTTCGTAGGTTATGGGCATGGGGTAAATGTAGAAATCTATTGGAGAAAATTTTTCGCCGTGGTTGCCCTGCGGTACCTGCTTTCATTTTTCTATATTCCTCCCAATGACCAGTTTTCTTTGCTATTCGCTTAACCAGCCTACAGGCTCTGCTATAGTAATAAGCACAGCACAGCTGGTGAAAGCAAAGCTAGAAAATCGATTTTCTCATTTTTTCCAAAATTTTCCAATCTTTTTATAGGAGATGTAATCATGAACAGAGTTAAACTTGCTCTTTTGGCGGTTATTTCTATAGCCATGGCATTCACTTTTTCCTGCTCTGGCGACGGCAATAATAATGAACAGCCGTTTATAGATTCGTCTTCAAGCAGTGAATTTTCTTCGAGTAGCGTTTCTTCTAGTAGCGAGGAGTTGAGTAGTAGCTCTGAGGTTCTTTCGAGTAGCAGCTCTGTTGGCGAATCGTCATCTTCTAGCGATGAGTCGAGTAGCAGTTCAGTGGGCGAATCGTCATCTTCTGGCGATGATCCGAGTAGCAGTTCAGTGGAAGATCCTTCAAGTTCATCTTCTTTCCCTCTATGCGGTACAACCTCTTATGATCCTTTAACTCATTTTTGTGATGTGCGTGGTGTTGGCAAAACCTACAAGTGGGTTAAGATTGGCGAACAGACTTGGATGGCGGAGAATTTGAACTTCGACGCAAGTGGTAGCAAATGCGGTGGAGCAGACGGTCTGCTGAAAGAAGAAGATACTGAGAATTGCGATACTTACGGTCGTCTCTACAACTGGAATACAGCTATGAACAATGCGGCAAGCTCAACAGCTACTCCTAGCGGCGTTCGTGGCGTTTGCCCTGAAGGCTGGCATTTGCCTAGCAATGCTGAGTGGGATGCTTTGTATCGTTTTGCAGATGGCACGAGTGGTACAGACAGTCCTTATGATAGTCCTACAGCCGGCAAGGTTTTGAAGTCTAAAGATGGCTGGTATGATTGCGGTCCTTCTGGTTCAGGCAAACTTTATCTTTGCGAAGATACTTACGGTTTTTCGGCCCTTCCGGGCGGCAACGGCAGCGGTGGCTACTTCTACGATGCTGGCATCTACGGCACCTGGTGGAGTGCTACGCAGACCGGTGTCAGCAACGCCTACCGCCGGGGCATGAACTACAACATTGAGCGCGCCTTCTGGAACGGCGGCGATAAGTTTTTTTTGTTCAGCGTTCGTTGCCTCAAGGACTTGCCGTGATGTGTTTGCGAAGCTTGCACAATGCGCCGCCGCTAGCTTTAGCAAGCGGCGTAACTTTGGCAGTGAGCGTTTATTTATGGCTTAGCGCTGGGGCGTAGTTTGGATTTTTTTGGCATAATCATATCCACGTTGTAGGGCAATCATGTTGGCAAGAATTTGGAAATACGCTTAGTTTAATGCTCAGTTTTCCTGAACAACACCGGCACTGCTATATCAACATGGTCGCAGTTAATGTCGCCTAAGCCATCCATCTCAAAAACCAACCGATTCACATTGCTTAAAGAAATATCCACAGGAAACTCCTGACCTTGCTCAAGCTTTCCAGTGTCTGCTAGCAAATTTCCATCGCCAAGGATCTTTATTTGAACGCCATTGCTGCAAAATTCGTCTTCATCTAACCCTAAAACGGCGGTTAATCTCTCATATTTGCTGTCTAAATTATAAAGAAGCATTCCATTTGCATGCGTGCCTATACCTCTGCTGTAGCGTTTTTTTGCAATGGTTAAGGGTTTGCCCGTAACAGACTTGTTAAATTGCAAATTGCCCCAGTCCTGGCGATGTTCGGAAGGCGCTCCGAGCCACTCCGCATTTTCAGGCAAATCGATATTGACCTCCTGCGGAGCGAAAAGCTTTTCGCCTGCACCGGCAGATTTTAGCTTTGCAATAACAAGCCTGTAATTATTTGTGATAACAGTGTTGAAAACTACATCCATAGAAAAAATCTGCTCAAAACGATCGCACACAGTAGCAATGCGGCGCTCAACAGCTTTTTCATGATATGTTTTGCTGTCCCAACAATCCAAGCCTCTTATATAATAGACTTCGCCATCATACTTTTTCAAAAGCTCATTTAATCTTTGCGAATTCAAAGAATTATAATGAATGGAACTCATTCCATAACCTATAAAATGCCATGGCCTTGCATAAACAAATATGCGATTTTTCTCAGGTTCGCTTCTAACCCATTTCAAAATTTCCACTTCTTCCGTTGTTAAGTGATTACGGTTATACATTATATTTTTCTTAAAACTCTCATCATATCTCAAAGTGTTTCCCCATAAGATAGCAGCGGCAGCAAGCACAAAAAATAAACGATTTTCTTTTGGCAAAAACAAACTCGCCTTGTCTATTGCAAAAGCACAGAAAAATGCCATAACCGGAAACACAACAATGGTATATCTTTGATTTATTTGAATAGATAAATCTCCGGAAACATTTTCAAATATCATGTAAATTTGCGGAAAATAGAGAAGGAAAAATAAGAGTATATAATGTGCGGGCAATTCCTGTTGCTTCTTCCGTGTTTTTTGCCATCCGATAATCGAAAAAAACACCAACAAAATAATTCCGCATACAGCTAAGATTGTGAATGAACTCAAAAAGGGATTTCCAAGCAAACCTTGTTTGTCCAATTTAGTATTAACCGTTATATCCCAAGCTTTTTTTATGTTCTCAAAAAAATGCCCGTGTGCGTTAAATTCACCGCCTTGGAAACCATAACCCTGATAGTAACTTATGGTTAAGAGAACGGGAATGCAGAATATGGATAATGCAAACAAAAAAGTTGGGAACTGAGTATTGAAAATATTAGATAGCTTTCCATCGCTCATTCTAAATGCCGAAATTACTACAAAGGCTCCGAGGCAAAAAACGGTTTCTTGCCTTGTTTGAGCAAAGAACGCGAGCACCAAAGCCAGCAGAACCCAGTGCCTTATTGTGTTTCTGTCCCAAGCCCATTTCCATATAAAAATGCTCAGAGCAAACAGGAATGTGTAAATGGGTTCAACCGAAACGGAGCGAAACTGGAAAAGTGTTGTGGGCTGCGCCGCAAAAATCGCGGCTGTTAAAAAAGCTAAGTTGCTGTTTGCAGTCCATGAGCGAACAGCAAAATAAAGCAAGAAAATCGTTGCCAAAAACAAAAATAATTGCAAGGAAAAAATCCATTTTAAGTCATGCCCAAAAATGGGTATGCCAAGCGTATATAAAAAAGGCTGTCCCTTGGTTTTAAAATTATGCACACTTTTGTGGCATGTCAAATGTCCATTCTCGCTAAACTCACCCTCATCACAGGAACCGGCTATTTGGTTTGCATACATGTTTTGCGCTGTGGACATAAAAATACTTTCATCGCTTTGAACCCTGTGCCTTGGAGCAACCCATGTCAAACACACAAAGAGGGCAAGAGCGGCGACTATGAATATAGGGATTAGGGCTGTAGAGGCGGGTTTTAAACCCGTCTCTACTAGCGGCTTTATCCATTCTTTGAAGTCTTTTGCTAGGCTTATTATGAGTCCTAGGCCAAATATAAACTGAACTAGGTATAACCAGAATGGTAAATTTAATTCTAAATTGGCTATGAGTTTTTTTTGCCCTAAATTCGGTGCGGCATAAATTAAAAGCGGAATAGCAAGAGTTAATGCTAGAATTCCGATGCCCCCGATTAACTGATTGCGATTTTTCATTCTCAATTCTCCGTTTTTATCGTCTTTTTTCTTTTATTATAGTGATATGTTCTTTTTCAATGGAATTTTTGAACTTATTTGTCAGTTTTGCATAATCAAAAACATCCACGGCAAAAGGCAAGCCTGCCTCTGCCATTGCGCGTTCAATAGCAATCATGCGTTCCAAAGAAATTATGTGCCCAGCCACAATTGCTAAGTCTAAATCGGCATCTGTTGGTTCGTGTTCTGCAACGCGCGAGCCAAAAGCCTTGACTTCCGCATCGGGCAGTTCGTGCTCAAAAATTTGGAGTATTGTATCCAAATCTGCAGCATTTACATGGAGCGGCATAATATTTCCTCTGTTTTTTCAAAGACATGATGGTAATATAGTAAACTTGATTAACTCAATGTTTGGGTAGGAAGTATGCCTGCAGGGCAAACGCATCTAAATTTACCTAATCGTTGTCGCTGGGCAAGGCATCGCCTTGCCCCTACAGGCACCGCACAACAAACCCGATAAATACCGTATTTATTCCAAATGTTCAATGAAAATTTG
>JAITUM010000058.1 GCA_031286305.1 Candidatus Fibrimonadaceae bacterium
TTATACTTCAACAAAAGGCAGGAGCGAGATGAATTGGCAAGAAGTGATTATTTAAAAAAAGAAAGATTTAGTAAGGTAGCTTCTGGTGAGCTTTTTTTAATTGATATTCTAAGGCAGCAGGTTAAAAATGTCTCCGAATTTTAATGAGCTTTATTTGGAAAATATTTCTGCAGTTTTTGGTGACATGCTAAATTATGCAGTGAATGTTTGCAAAGAAAATGGTGATGAATTTTTGCGAAAATTCATTGAAAGCGAGATTGCCCAAGAATTTGAAAGAGGTAATCCGAAATATATAGTAGGGAAAAGCGGAATTGAAATTGCAATGGAAGTTTTAGCAGTTGATTTTCAAGAGAATTTTTTAGACAATACAACAAAAGAATACTGGGCAGCTTGTGTTTTGGCAAAACTCAAATTCAATACCGAATTTTCCTTTGAAGAAATTTTAAAACATTTGCCTTTTTCAAAAATCATTGAATTGTACTACCCGCTGCACGAAGCTGACATTACCAATTTTTTTGAAGTAGCAAGGCAAAGGCTGCCGAATCCGCCATAGGCAAATTTTCTACAGTGAATTCGACGGAAAGCGAGAAAAACACGTGCTCATAAAGATTATTGGGGAATATTTGGCATTGTGAAGCGGATTGTTGTGCGGTAAGGGCAAGAAGGGGTAGCCGCGCACGGAGTAGCGGCGAGGGGAAGGCTTTCCCCTTATGTTAGTCCATACTCGCCATAACGTTCAGCAAAAGCTCCACAACGGGTTCTACCGTATCTAAATGAAGTGTTTCTTTGGGAATGTGAACATCATCAATGTTTGGACCAATCGCCACGGCATCTATGCTTTTCTGAGTTTTTTCATCAAAAAAGCGCTTGAAAAAATAACCGCATTCCAAACCGGCGTGAACGGATTTACAAGCCAACTGCTTATTAAAAATATCGCTGTAAGTTTTTTGGAATAACTTCATTAACTGAGAGTCAGGATTCGGATTCCATTCGGGAGAGTCGGTGTCTGCAACAAAATCAGCTCCGACTTTTTCTGCGATGTGCCGTATCTGTTCCACAACGAACTTTTTTTTGCTTTCAATAGAACTTCTTACAAAACAAATAAGAGAAACTGAAGCCTCATTTAGAGCGACTACACCTAAATTGCTTGATGTTTCAACCAGACCCTCAATTTCCGTGTGCATGTCAAGAACGCCGTTTGGGACAGTCATCAGTATAGCGACAGTTTTATCCAGCGTGTCTTTTGCCATCACTTTTTCATATGATTCTTTGCAATCGCTTACACTGACTTTCAAACCCTCTTCCAATGAAGAGTACTCATACTTAAAGATGCCTTCAATATTTTTCGCCTTTGATTTAAATTTTTCCACCAGATTATTTTCTACGGCAACAACGGCAACTGCTTTTGTTGTAATTGCGTTTTTAGCATCACCGCCGAGTATGTCTGCGAGCATAATATTGGGGAAGCCTTCAATAAAATAATTTAAGGCGCGTCCCATAAGCCGATTTGCATTGGCACGCCCTTTGTGAATCATTATGCCGGAGTGCCCACCTTTTAAGCCGGATATTTCAAATTTAAGCAAAGCCGTGCCTTCCGGTTTTTTGACAAAATTAGCAGGAATATTGATGTTTGCATATATGCCGCCCGCGCAGCCATAATATAAAGTACCTTCGGTTTCCGCATCTATATTTATAAGGCGGTCTGCAGTCACAAACGAAGAGTCAAAATGTCTCGCGCCGCTCATTCCATCTTCTTCATCGGAGGTGAAAATTGCCTGTATTTCGGGGTGAGGTATATTTTCGCTTTCCAACACAGCCAATATGCAAGCCATGCCAATACCATCGTCCGCTCCCAATGTAGTTTCATTATTTTTTGAGGTCATTATTTTACCTCTTTCCTTGCAATTTTTTATTTCCGTGATGATAGGCATTGTATCAAAATCATGTGTTGAGCCGCTAATTTTTTGGCAAACCATATCTAAGTGTGCTTGCAGTGCAAGTTTCTTTGCGTTTTCATATCCCGGAGTTGCCGGCTTTGTAATAACAATGTTATTTATCGGCTTCTCCTCGCGTTCTTCGCATTGATGTTTCAACTCAAGAATGATGCCTTTTTTCTTTTGTTCCTCTACAAATTTCTTTAAGAAATCACATGCGGCCTTTTCTTTTTTTGACCCTCTCGGATAAATTTTACAAATATCCTCAAAAAGTTCCATCACTCTGTCGCTGGTTTCCTTGACTAAAGTTTTGCTAATCTTGCTCATAAATACTCCTTTGTTATATCATATTAATATAGAAAATAGAACCTCTTCACAATCTGCCCCATCCGCCCTCTCCTTCTGATGTAAATGGCACCTTGCAACGCTCGCATGGTCTTGAATAATAATGAGGATCAATATGGATGATACCAAAAATCTTGCGACAGCGAAACCAAACATCGGAATATCGACCAAGGAAATCATAACGATTCTTGTCTTGCCACATGCGCCTTTGTTCGCGCTTATTATCAAAAAAAGCCCATTTTATAGCTATTTCAGTGATGGCATCTCTGAGGCTGTCAAGCGTGGAAGCTAGATGATAGGGACCATCCTTCCGTATTTTAGCAAAATTTAAAAACGTCCAACAACTACCGAATTTCAATTCTTCAAGAGATATGTTTGAGGGCAAAAAATACGCTATCAATTCTTCAAAAGAGATGCCCATAGAGATGTCGTAAATCGTATCTCCAAAAGCAAACGCATCCCTAGTAGAGGCCAATGACTCAATAACCAAACTGCCGTTTACCAAATTTCCAAAAAAATAAAAAGGCTTTCTCCTCTCTTCTCGCCGATCTGGCAAATAATAATTCCAGTCTGGCGGAAGACGAGATTTATCTATATATATTGCAATATTTGATTTTGCTTCGGAATCATTTTTGATTATAGTTTCAATAGCCAAGCTAAGTTCGTAAAATTTCGCATGCTCGGAATTACCGACAGGGCGTACTTTTCTTACGGTTCCAAGCGCCGCAAAATCATTCTTGATTTTGGTTGCTTTGATTGGGGTTCTGTTATGGATTAAGCGCAGTAACAACTCGTTGATATTTTTTCCAGCTGCCTCAGCCTCGTATTTCATGTTTGGCAGCAGGTAATCAAGGTAAAACATCGAGTCAATGCGATCTAAGTTCTTGGCGTTATAGTAAGGGGTGCCAATTGAATGAAGCGAATATATCTCTTCCGAACGAGCTAAAATGTTGAGAAACTCTCCTCTTTGTGAGTATTCCTTAACTTGCCAAGCGTTGGAAGGGGAAAAATATTCTCTTGTTTCTTCACGCCCTTCAATTTGAATAACTCCATTTTTATGCTTGCCAAAAATCAACATTGGCCTATGCCGGTAATATGGAAAGACAAGTTCATCTTTTGCTTCAAGATATTCCTCTGCTAAATATTTCTTTCTGAATGCATCAGATGCAGCATCCAAAACACGAAGGATTCGATAACGGGATATGCAGCTCTGTTCTATATACCTTTTATATTCTTCGGAGCGTGAATCTTTGTAATTTTCATATTTGGGAATTGGGTGAGGGCAATGTTGGCTTTCAAGCACAGCTAGTGCAGCAAAATCAGGAGGTTCGCATCGACCTTCATAAAAATATTCAATTGGATTTGTTTGAGCAAAGCAATATGAGAAACAGAAGCATATAAACAAGAAAAAAGTAGATTTCATTGTGAGCCCATGGGGTTATGTTTTAAGTCGGATTGAAGTAGCCGTTTCTGTCGCTTTTTCCTAATAGAAAACTAGCTTTTTTTGTTAGAGCAGTTCTCACACTTTCTGTTAAAGGGCTACGATCATTGGGGTTTTTAGGGTAAATTTGTTCGCATTTAGAAAATTCATCCCTTATATCATTTATTAATCTAGTGTTAATTAGTTTAGTGTTCGAATCAGTATTTATCTTTTTTTCATATTCAAATTGAAGGTCATAGGCCTCAACTTCAATATAGATATTTCTTAAATCTATTTCCCATAAAGCCCTCTGCTCTTTTCTAATTTTCTCATTATTCGTTACTCTATCTCTCCAGTCATTATTATTTTGCTGCCATACATGCACAAATTCATGAAGAAGGATGATTTGCATCTCTTTGTCAAATTCACTATCTAGCACAGCCTTGTTTTTAAAAAACTCATGGTTTAAATTGATTTGAACATAAATATTTCTGTTTCCTCTTCCTACTAAAGTATGAGCTAGAGTATCATTGTCTACTTTTACCATTCTTAATTCATTTTCTACTTGCCGAGGTACTTCAAGCTGATTCCCAATTTCTATAGGGCAATCTATTTCTTTAATATCTTCCAGCCATCTAGTATCCATGCCATCATAACCGCTAAGTTCTTGTATAAATTTTTTAATAAAGAAACTTCCATTTAAAATAGCTTCTTGTTTTTTTTCTCTATTCCTTTGCATTTCCTTAAGCATTTCTGTAACTTTCAAGCCTAGGCTTACTATCTTCGTTTTTACCGATACAGTTTCCGTTGGCTTATTCAAATGCGGCATTACAATTAATTCCCCTCCTAGCCATTCTTCTTTTATTTCAATCTTCGTTTTTTCTCCTCTAATTTTTTCTGCTGGAATTTCTTTTCCTTTTTCATCCTTAAGTCTTTCCGGCTGTTGCTTTCCTTTTAGTTTCACTTTTACATCCCATTTTATACCATTGTTATCAAAAGAAAAACTGTCCTTATTGCAGCTATTTGTTTCATATTCTATTTTTTGCCCAGGTGTTGCTTCGCTTTCACCTTCCACGCCTCTAATCAAAGTTCCTTTAAAAGAATCTAGAAGCACCTTTGTCTTGAAGCTCGTTTCCCCAGAATTTGTAATATATGCCATTACAAGTATATCTTTACCTTCCCACGCCTTATTAATGTCAAGGGTAATTTTTTCTCCAGTAAACTCTTTTTCTTCGCTATCTACTGGAGTTATTATATCATTACCTATTTTTACACGCCAGTTAATTTTCTTGTTTTTATCTTCATCGCTCATTTCATTTGTCATTTTGCTGTATTTGGTTACCTTATATACTATTTTTTGCCTGGGATATGTTTCTACTGCACCCTCAATCGTCTTGACAAATAATGGGCTTTGCTCATTTGTTGCCGTATTCAGTGAAACCGCCGTTACCGTTCCAGTCCCTGCCCCTGCCGAAACCTGCGCTTGCGCATTGCTTCCAGCAAATTGGTTACCAACAGCCTGTTGCGAATTTTGACCACTGCTTGCAAATGAGCTCTGTGTGTCAGCCATCACACTAGCACTAGTTTCCACATTCGGAGATGCATCAACACCGCCACTGCCAGTTTGTACCTTGTCCTGCCCAGGGTTTGTTATTTCAATAGGGCTAGCCCACATGCACATGCACTTATCGGTTTCCAGCAAAGCAGGCTGACCTCTCACCAATACATCCATCTTGCCGGGCATCCAAGGAGACACGATGTTTGGTATGCAGGGCATTTTCTGTAACCTGCCGTAATTGGCAGCCGTTGCCGCTGCTACCGTAGGGTTAGCCAGTGAGCTGCACTGACCAAAAGGCTTTATGTTTATCATAGGCTTGTAATCCATAATGCTTGCCATAGGTTCCCCACACAAATACACGGGATCTATCGGATGCATCACTTCCAAGTCCGATTGTTCGGAACCCATTGAGCATTTTAACTTAGCTCCTTTGCAAACATAATATGGCATAGGGTTAATATAGCAATATTCCGATAAATTATCCAAGGTTCATTTTAGCAGCAAGCATCGCGAGGAATAGGATTGTGATTTAATGGGGCGTATCAGGCTCTTGTTTGCGCAACCCAATGGGGCTGCCACTCACGGGCAGCATGGCTTCGACTCCGCTCAGCCACCAGATGAGTAAGCATTCCCGGGCAGGAACAGAGTGCCTTTTTTATTTTACTCACGGGAAACTTTTCTACATTACAACTTAATGATCCATTTCCTATGCTATTCGCTTAACAAGCCTCTACTATCAGGTACAGGTTGCGCTATAGTAAGCACAGCACAGCACAGCACAGCACAGCACAGCACAGCACAGCACAGCACAGCACAGCACAGCAACAACTGATAAAAGCAAAGCTACAAAATTAAATTTCGCATTTTTTCCAAAATTTTCCCTTAACAACAAGGAGTATCAATCATGAATATCATGAAACCTAATCGCTTTTTGGTAGCGGTACTTTCGACGCTTATGAAAGCTAAGCGTTTTCTTTTGGCGGCTATGGCAGCTATTGTTTTTAGCTGTAGCGGCAACGACGGCGGCGGCACCGGCCCGATAACCAGCGATGACGACTGCATTAAAAAGGAATTCGCCAAGGACAAGAGCCACACTGTTGAAAGCATTTCTAAAGAATGCACAGTCAGCTGGGATGCTACCTGGGACAAGATTAACGAGGATAATCCAGGCTTTTTCGGTTACTGCACCAAAGATCAAGTTTATGTTTTGAACCTGAATCAGATCATGTCGCAATGTGACGTCAAGCTTCCAAGCTCATCATCTAACGACGGACCTTCGAGCGACAGCCAAGGCACATCATCAAGCGGCGGGGCATCTTCGTCGGGCGGCGGTGGTACATCTTCGGGCGGTAATACATCTTCAAGCGGTGGAACTTCTTCCAGTGACGGGGTTTCTTCTTCAGGCGGTGGCACATCCTCGGGCGGTAATACATCTTCGAGCGGCGGAACTTCTTCCGGTGGCGGAGTTTCTTCTTCAGGCGGTGGTACATCCTCGGGCGGCGGAACATCTTCCGACAGCCAGTCATCAAGCGGCGGGGCTTCTTCCTCTAGTGTCACCCCTCCCGCGTTCTATTGCGCATATGATTTATTCGAAGTGTGTATAGCCAACGATAAACTAACAAAAACAGGCAACTCAGAACTACATTTGTGTGAACCATTTTATGGAGAAAATGTTGCCCGGGCTTCAAGTAAAGCTGGTTGCGAAACTTCAGGACCAAATGGCTACACCCTCGCCACCTCCGCCTCTAACATCGAAATATTCTGCCACTTTCCTACTCTCGGGGGAGGGGGGTGTGCACCATTAATATTAATATCATCGATTCCAGCACCACAACGAGAATTGGAAATCGACGCAAGAAAAACAATGACAAAAGATCAAAAATGTTTTTATAGTGAAGGCACTGCTACTGAAGGGGATATTAGAGCACTTCATCAATGTAATAATAATTTTCTCGGCGGAGGGAGATTCGGCCAATTAATTAAATAATGTTTCACGTTCCCCTTTTCAAAGGGGTGGACGCGAAGCGGACGGGGTATCCCTAGGCTAGAGGCTAGGGTTATTCTTGTGTATGCGACAGCAACATGCGTCTTTGAAAAATTCTACCTTATGCAACATGGGAATCTATACTATGCCGAAAATATCAATAATTATTCCGAATTATAACAATGCAAGCTACCTGCCCGATTGCATTAGGTCGGTGCAAAACCAAATGTTTAAGGAAATTGAAATTATTATTGTGGATGATTGCTCAACAGACGAATCCATGAAAATAATAAACGAGTTTGCAACAAACGACAATCGTATAAAAGTTATTGAAATGCCAAAAAACAGCGGAGTGAGTACGGCAAGAAATGCAGGGCTAAAGGCGGCAAAAGGCGAATTTATAATGTTTTTAGATTCCGATGATTGCCTTTTTGCAAATGCAGCAGTATCTATGCTTAGCGTAGCAAGTGCAAACCGTGCAGAGTTGGTGGTAGGGAGATATAGTTATGTAAATGATGACTTTGCCTGGAATCCTGCTGTTGCAATGGGTTCTATTGGCGGCCATGGAATGACTTTTACGAAAGACATAACGGAGTTTATAAAAATGATAGACTTCGGCATTACTCCCGTTACCTGCTGGGGCAAACTATTTCGCCGTGAAGTTTTGGGCGATTTGCAATTTTCTGCCGATATATATCCAAACGAGGATCTTGACTTTATGCTCCGTGCCTATTTCAAGTTTACTGGCCACACAGCAGTTTTATCGGATGCTCCGGTGGTGTTTTATCGTCGCAGTAAAAATTCAATTATTTTGGCCGGCCTGAACAATAAATTTATTGAAGGCTGGCAAAAAGCTGTGTTATCTGTTAATAAATATTTGCCTGCCGATGGCAAATACCGTCGTTTTTTCGGCGGATATGTGCTTGCGATGTTGCGAAGCATGTTGGGGCAGCCATCAGTTGACGAAAGCCTTTGCTCTGCTGTTCGGAATATTTATATGGCTGGGGTTTTTGCTAATGCAGATATATCAAAGCGAGTGCGGTTTGGGTTGAAATTGTATGTATTGGGTTTTAAACGTTTAAGCCGATATTTTTTCCGGTGAAATATTATCCCTGATTTATTTGCAAAAGCTAGTGGTCAGTGGCTAGTAGCTAGTGGTTTTGCAAAAAAACTGCCAAATCAGCTCAAAAAACATGATTTTAGGCACTGTCCACTCCCCACTAGCCACTCTCTACTAGCCAGCAACGACTTGATCATTGTTTACTATATTTGATGCAAATGGCCAAAGCTAGCTGAGTATCTTAATAAAAATTTTCTAAATTACCGTTATGCTCACCTTATACATAATCGCAGGCCCAAACGGCAGTGGCAAAACCACTCTGGCGAGAGAGCTTGCAGAAACAGAAAATTTGGATTTTTTAAACGCAGATGATATTGCAAGGTCTATAAATCCGCAAGATGTTTCAAAGGCATATATGCAAGCTGGCAGAGAATTTTTCAAAAAGATGAACGAGCTTTTGGCTGCAAGAAAATCTATTGTTATGGAAACAATTCTTTCTGAAAATTTATTGGAGAAGAAAATGGATAGTAGTTATTATGAGTTTGCCGCAAAAATCATTTGTCTAGCAAATCGTGGCGCAAAGAAAGCGCAAGAGGAAAACCGTAGGTTAGGTTTGCCGAATGTTTACGCCGTTGAAGGAAAACCAATTTTTGTGATGCCAGATGGCAAAATAGAAACCGAATGGCTGTAGGCTTTTACGAATTTGAAACGGAAATTAAAAAAGTTCCCAGGAAAGAGCGAAATGAAAAAGTACAGAAAAATGCTTAGCGATATAAATGCGTCATATTTGCAATCGCTTATGAGACTAATCGAAACGCAGAGCAAAACAACTCTTGCCAATTGGAGCATTGATTATGCACGAAAAAATATACTTCCGATTTACGAGAAAGCATGTCCTAATGACGAAAGACCAAAAAACACTCTT
>JAITUM010000155.1 GCA_031286305.1 Candidatus Fibrimonadaceae bacterium
CAAGGCGAAGATTATGCTTATCACGGCAAAACCGAGTTTAGAGGTATAAATAAAACTGATGATATTCAAAAAAAAAAAAAAAAACAGCAAGAACAGTTCAAACATGAGTTTGCGGGAGATTTGTTTCCTGAATATTTTTTGTTGCGAGTTGATGATTTTGACAGTGCTGCAAAGAGTTCTTTTGAGGAGTGGATAAGTTTGTTGAAGACCGGCGATATTCCCGAAAGTTTTACTGCTCCCGGTTTGCGTGAGGCTCGTGAGCGTTTAAGAGAAGACAATATGACAGAGGCGGAGCGCTTGCGCTATCGTTCTTATATGGAAGCTTTGCGCCATGCACGGAGTGCTTTGAGTACAAGCTATCAAGAAGGCTTAGATAAAGGTATTGAAAAGGGTATTGAAAAGGGCATTGAAAAGGGCAAGAAAGAAGGTCAAGAAGAATTGCTTGCTCTTTTGGAAAGCGGCATATCTTTGGCTGAAGCTAAACGGAAGTTGGGGTTGTAATCCAAAGTCCCCGATTTAGTTATATAACCCCTCTGCTTAGCCGGATTTCCATACCAAACCGTATGCGGCGGAATATCCTTTGTAACAACGCTCCCCGCCCCGACAAGTGCATATTCTCCAATTGTATGCCCGGCGATAATAACAGAACCTGCCCCGATAGACGCCCCGCGCTTTAATACTGTTTTAAGGAACTCTGCCGGACGCTTTCCGGAGCGTGGTATCAAATCGTTTGTAAATGTGACGTTAGGTCCAATAAAAACATCATCTTCTACCCTCAAACCATCCCACAGCTGAACACCGCATTTTACGGTGACATTATCGCCTATTACAACATCGTTTTCTATAAAAACATTCATACAGATATTGCAGTTCTTTCCGATTTGAGCCCCGCCCAAAACAACGCAAAATTGCCACACTTTCGTGCCTTTACCGATTTGAGATGATTGCACATCAGCAAGTGGGTGTATCATTTAATCTCTCCCTTTCCACGCTAAAAACTCCTCATACCCCCGGATATAATCTTTCGCGTCATATTTACGCGAGGCCATCACAAGGCATATCGAACCGGATGAAAAATCATCCAATTCCCGCCATATTCCGGGAACCACAAGCAAACCGTAAAAAGGCCGATTGAGGGTGATAGTTCGCTTGATTTTTCCGTCTGATAAAACTACATTAAAACTGCCAGATGCCGCTATAATCAATTGTTTAAGCTCTCTGTGGGCATGACCGCCTCTTGATTCGCCAGCGGGAACATCGTAGAGATAATACACGCGATGAACATCAAATGGAATGTTTTTTCCATTCTCTGCCACCGTCAAGTTTCCTCGGTCGCGGTGATTTATTGGCAATTCAATTACTGAACAATTATAAACAGATGATTTTATCATGCGTTTCTCCTCAAAGCACAAAATTCATCGTAATCACGTATATAATCATTTTCATTATATTCAGAGAGCCTCCTTAAAATATTAGAATCCGTTTCTGCACCACACAAAACAATGCGGCTGCCTTTGGGGACTTTGTCGAATGGGAAAAGATGGTGGGTCATGTCATTCACACCGGATTGTTGAATTTATCAACTAGGAGTACCGGTCGCAAAGGCTTATTCTGCAATTGAAGTTGCATTGTATTGGGCATTTTCCTCATCATTCCTGCTTGAACTTTTGAGGCAACAGCCAATGGCAACGCTATATTCATTGACTTCTTTGGTGTTTTTGGCAGCACTGTACTGATAACAGCCTTCAAATATAACCCGTCATTGTCTTTTTCTATAACTAAGCTGGATGGTACTAACGGCATAATAGGGTCATCACCTTCGTATGTGTATGCGCCGGGCGATATAGAGCCTTCATCGTACCCCTCTACACACCAATTCATGTTGAACAGGCTGAAATCAAACCATGGACGAATTATTCGCACCATAAAACCCTCAAACTCAATAGATTCATCTTTATTAGCACCTATTTTTATGAAAGTTGCATCTTTGCTTGTGGGCGGGCCTACTTTTACTCTTGCATACATAGATGCTGTGGCATACCAGTCGTATGGCGTACTTTCAATCAAGGGATACTCAAAGTGCATAGTATATAAATATGTTTCTTCATACTTTTTTTTTAGCTGACTAATGTTAGACGATGACGGAGATATACAGTCTAATATCCTTCTGTATGTTCTAGCAAACGAAGCCGCTGAACCGCTATATTCTGTTGCTAATCCACATATAGGGTCAACCAAATCAAACAGATTGTTTGCTACGTTAGTTAACCCATCAGTTTTTTTAGAGGAGTAAGGGTTACGGTATTGCCCCTCAGCGAGGGGCATCCGTAGCGGCAAACTTTGCCACACTTGTTTCAAAGGCATAAGAGACTTACCTTGGGAATTTAGGCACTACTTCATTAATAAAGCCGATTACTTGTATTCCTTTGTTTGTTATTTTGTAACCGTTACCGATTTTCTCTATGGTTGAAGTTTCTTTGCTATTTCCATAGTTACCTTTAAACTTAAATGGTCCATAGCCTACTTCAACGCTAACTTTGGTTGTTATTGTACTTTTTTCGTTATGCTCAGTATCAAACTTAGATTCAATAGCTAAGTCTTTAACAAGAACTAGTGAAGTGGTGTACATAAGCAAAACTGATTTTCCCGGATTTTTTGGATCACCTGTTGATACGCAATCAATCCCATCTGTGACCCAATCTTTCATTTTAAATATGGTTGGATCAAACCATGGACGCACTATCTTCACAGTAGCTATCTTTCCGGTAATCTTAACCTTGCTGGTTTCCGCATCAAAACTCGTAAAACCTTTGGTTACCTCAACGTCACTTTTGGCACTCCATAATCCCCAAGATGCTGCGGCTCCCGCTTTATAACTTGAATCTTCTTTGTGCTTTTTCTCTTTATAGCTTGATGAATCGAACTCAAAACTACTGAACAGAGACACCTTGCCACTAAGTTTGCCTTCGTATTTATCTGTTATTTCATCTATTTTATCCGTCAATTTGCTTTGGGCATCCTCAATGTTTTCTTTTTTCTTCTCTACTTTTTCAGCCGCTTTTTCTATACTGGTTTCATTACCCTTTGCTTTCGCAGTATTTAAAGCTTTTTCTAACTCAAGCAACTCCTCTCTCATTCTAGCTATCTTTGCGTTAGATGCTGTTCGAGCACCTTCAATTTCCGCTTCCATTTTGTCCTCAAGCGATACTTCGTCCCACAAGTTCACAGACGGAATGGCATATGTTACACCAAAGTCTTTTTGGGTATTTAGATCTGTGTATTTGCTTGAGTCTAAATATCCTTTCGCATCGCTTATGGCTAGAGCAACGCAACTATTGATTGATGTATCCATAGTAGCAAGAGCAGCTTCTACCTGAGCTTTTCCTGCTATTTCGAGAGCCTGTCTTGCATTATCGATCTTATTTTTTAACTTTTTGATTATGGCTTGAGCAGCAACGCTGTTCCAGTCAACTGCATTTAATTCTTTATTGGAGTAAAAGCCCACTACGGCACTATCATAAGCCTGCTTTGCTACTAAATAACCCTTATACAGTTTGCTTGGTACCACGAAACAGATTTTTTCAGGGACTGTCGGATCATCCGAATCTTCCTCGTATTCGGGATTATCGACCTCGGATATAGTATCAAAAAGAAGAGCTTTTGCATCTGCATATCTTTTCTTTTGTACTTCCGTGGGATTCGACGTTGTATTAGCGCCTCTTATGATATTTCTGTATGTGTCGTATAAACTTGTGCCTGAGCCGGCTGCAGTTCCACCTGCGCTAGGTATCTCATCGACTAGATTTGCGAAAGCAAATGTATGGCCTATGCTCCAGTCTTTAGCGCCGGGGGCAAACATATTTGCAAACTCTGCAGTGTCTATAGCTCTGTTGATGCCAATCTGAACCATTCTATTTGAGATAGCCGACTGTTTCATGCCGCTGCTATCTGGTTCGTATCCGAGTGTAGCATATATTTGATCATATACCTGAGAAAAGGATTTTGTGGGTTGGGACATATTGGACCTCCAAAAAAAATGTAAGACGATACGCAATAATAGAAAAACCCAACCCTAATTTCAAGTTTTTAAAATATCACTATCCTACGAAAAGGTTATTCCAAAACCTTACCTAAGCCTAAATTACCCGACATTACTTAGCATAATAAGCAGCATTTTCGTGGGATAATAATTTTTAACCTTCAACAATTCACCAGCGAAATAAAAATATTTCTATATTGCTTTTATGTCCAAATATATCCGCTTTGATTATGCTGCCAAAAGGTTGTTGCGCCAAAAAGCTAACTTTGTGGTGTTGGAGGGCTTTTTAACCGTTTTGCTAAAAACAAATGTAAAAATACATAGAATGCTCGAAAGCGAAGGGAATCAAGAACATGAACACTCTAAATTCAACAGGGTGGATATGATTGCTGAGCTAGGCAATGGGGAGCTTGCAATAGTAGAAGTTCAGAATAACAGTGAAGTGGATTATTTTCAAAGAATGCTTTACGGAGCCTCAAAAGCTGTGACTGATTACATAGGCCTCGGCGATGCTTATTCGAAGATTAAAAAGGTTTATTCCGTTAGCATAGTTTATTTTGGTCTTGGTCAAGGCGAAGATTATGCTTATCACGGAAAAACCGAGTTTAGAGGTATAAATAAAACTGATGATATTCTTCGCTTGAGTAAAAAACAGCAAGAACAGTTTAAGCATGAGTTTGCGGGAGATTTGTTTCCTGAATATTTTTTGTTGCGAGTTGATGATTTTGACAGTGCTGCAAAGAGTTCTTTTGAGGAGTGGATAAGTTTTTTGAAGACCGGCGATATTCCCGAAAGTTTTACTGCTCCCGGTTTGCGTGAGGCTCGTGAGCGTTTAAGAGAAGACAATATGACAGAGGCGGAGCGTTTGCGCTATCGTTCCTATATGGAAGCTCTGCGCCATGCGCGGAGTGCTTTGAGTACAAGCTATCAAGAAGGCTTAGATAAAGGTGTTGAAAAAGGCAAGAAAGAAGGTCAAGAAGAATTGCTTGCTCTTTTGGAAAGTGGTATATCTTTGGCTGAAGCTAAACGGAAGTTGGGGTTGTAATCCAACACAGAATCGCCTAACACACATTTCCTGCACCATACAATATGATTGCAGGCTCATATATGTCAGGTTTGAGAGCTTCCAAGCTTATGAGAGAAGTAGTATTGATTGTCATATTTCGCAGCCTCCTTGATTTTGCTTTAACCTCTTTATTTCACTATTTGTAAATTGTATTGCAGGTTCCACTTCTTTATATCTTTCGCCCAACCTTCTACCATCGCAATAATCGCAAGTTTTTAAAAAACGGATATTATTCAAATCATTCAAGCCCTTTATTATTGAAGATTTATTTCCGTTTAAAATATCTATGCAAAAATCATCTGCAGGTGAAAATCCCATTTTTATGCTGTGGGCACTTCGACCACATAGATAAATTTTACCGTCTAAAATTATAAATATACTTCTTGAGAAACATTTTTCATAAATTCTTTCTAATTCTTGAATGGTTCTTTTTCTTTCAAAAGGCTCTCCTAAATCACCCCATTTATTTTTCATACAATCATGGATAGTATATTTCACTTTGATATTTTCCAAACATTCAATCAATTTTTCTTTTTTTACGGAATTTTCTCCGTAGTTTGATATTCTTACAAAAAGATTTTCTCCTTTGAGACATTCAAGGTTATTTCCACTAGGAACTATCGTTGCATTTGTTACAACTTCTATTCTCTCTAATTTTTCTGATTTTTTAAGTTCATCAACAATTTTATACATTTCAGGATGCAAAAAAGGCTCTCCGCCTAAAACTCTGAATATGTCGATTTTATCTACCACATCCAGTAATTTTCTAATCGTTTCTAATATTTCATTTGTGTCGGCATGAGCCGGCCCATTTTCGAATGCACAATAATGCGGGATTAAGTGTGCACAATGCTTGCACTTCAAAGAGCATTTTGTTGTTATTACCAACTCAATTTGCGATATTACATTTTTTTTCATATCAAAACCCCCTCTATTTATATCCTCTTATACCTAAATTTATCCAGCCGTGCCTAACTCCCAGAGTTTGATCATCATTTAATCTTTCAATGTTTTTAAATCCGTTTTTCTCAAAAAGCCACTTTAGGTATTCAAAAGTAAAAACACTTTTATGCCAGCTTGGATAATTGGGGTTAGCTCCATAAAAAAGTCGACCATTAGCCCAAATAAACGGATTGTCTTGCTCATTAAAAATTTTCCACCCATCCGGAGTTTTTTGTATTTTTCCATCCTCTGCGTCTACAATAATTGATGCCAACTTATATCCATCCGGTACATATAAATCTAAATATCCGCTTGGTTTGAGTATCCTAAAAACTTCTCTCAAACAGTATTCTACTCGAAACCATTCGATATGTTCAAAAAAATGACTTGTAAAGATTATGTCCCAAGAATTATCTGCAAAAGGAAAGTCCTCTTTAGAAAGGTCTAAAACATAATCTGTTACTGGAGTTTTTATGACATTTATAGTTTCAAATCCTGGAATACGTTCTAAACCAGGACCTATTTCTAAACATTTTTTATTTGAGGTATAAGGCATAAGGCAATGTTCCGCAGCCATCACAGAAGAATATTCAAACAATTCATCTGTTGAGGTACAAAAAACTTTTTTACCAGTTAGCTGAGCAATTTCTTGAGCTTGCCTTTGCTCGCTTTCATAAAATAAAAACGTGTTTTTTAATTGAGAGTAAATTTTCGCTTTAAATTTACCGTGCATTCTCAATTTTATTCGTTCTTCTTTGGAGGGCAAATCCAACATAAATAAATGTTCGTACTCAACATTATGCACTTTTAACCATTGCTCCGTTTGTGAACGGTATTTTTCTAAACGAGAAGTAACCAACGCAAAAATCTTGTAATTTGGAATATACAAAGGCCTTGCATTTAAAAGAAAATCTATGTATTTTTCACCATCATCATTTTGTTCCTCTGTCGGATCTTCGCACAACAACCCATCTATATCAAAACATGCATATTGCAGATATGAGTGGTTGAGATAATTCCACTGAAACATGCGCGGGGGTGACAATTTTACAAGTGCAATATCAACTTTATTATATGCATCTGGAACGTAATAAATTGCACCATATAAAATTTGATATTTTTTGTTTAAACCACTTTCTTCTATATGTTTCTTGGCAATTTTCTGTGCATTTCCACCATTAACACTATCATCTAAGACTAAAATTTTTCGTATGCTTTCCGTATTAAATTTTACTCGTACAGTTGTTAAACTTTTTTTGTCAATTCCATCTATAAATTCGTCCAAAGAACAAACTTTTTTATTTAATAAAAGTCCAATCATATACGCCGGTATCATCCCCGACCGCGGTATCCCAACTACTAAATCAATATCGCGAGGAATTTTATGGATATTTACTTTTATATCATTTATTAAATTGTTATATGTTTTGTAGTTTAAAACTTCTGACATTAAAGAAGGAATCATATCGACCTCGTGTAATATTTTCTCCTCAAGAACTCCATGGCTCACAAGAAAATCTTTCACTTCAAGAACTATGACTTCACTTTCAATGCCAATAACCACAAAGTCATAATCGTCAGCACCCAAACTTGCAATTGCTTCCGGTTTCTTTGTGAGTATCCCATCTGCGTTTTTGTCTAGCCAAAGCACTATTTCGCAAAAATTCGTTTCTACAATTTGATTGTAAAATTGCTTCCCTACATTACCAGCACCATACAAAACAATGCGGCTGCCTTTTGGAACTTTGTCGAATGGAAAAAGGTGGTGAGTCATATTATTACTCCTTGTAAATAAGAATTTGTTTTTACCATATGTTTGTATATTGGACAAACTGCACAAGGAATATTTACAGGGTTTTCTGATGCTTGTGCTTTGCCTATAAGCATTTTTTTGGCCAAAATATAGTTTGGTGATTTCAGCGCTTCGTTAAGACCTATTTCAAACACATTGACACCGTAATCGCCTTTTATCGCGTTGCCACAGCAACCCAACAATCTACCATCCCAGTTGATTTGTGGCCCATCAAACAACTGCCTACAAATATTACTCGAATATATTTCACCTTTGAAGCTTAAATACTCTTCTCTAGTCAAGTATTGCAAACCTGTCTCTTGCTTGAGCATTTCAGGGTTATTAAAAGTAATACCTTTATCCCAACTTAGCTTAAAATTAATGGGAATACGCAATTCTTGGGCTATTTCTTTGGCTTTTATAACATCACATTCATTATGGCTCATCAAAATGTACTGCCAAGCAAGTTTGGGTAAATCGCTATTGTGTTTTTTCTTATATTCAATAAGTTTTTTCACATTAGAAATTACAGTATCAAAATTTCCTCCACAACGATATTGAGAGTAAATGTCTTGTGACGCACCGTCAATAGAAAACAATAAATATAAAAATTTATATTTTACAAGCCCATCAAGCATTTCGTCTGACAAGGTGTTAAAATTAACTCCATTGGTAGCTTGCAATCTTACTTTTCTTAAATATGCGTATTTTATAATGTCTAAAAGTTCAGGATTAAGAAAAATTTCACCATAGTTAGAAAGTTCAATGGTTTTAATGCTCTTATTTTTATCAACAAATTTTTTAAAGTTCTCGAATTTTAAAAAACCTTTGCCTACTGTGCCTGAATTATTTTTGCGCATAATGCAACTTTTGCAATTCAGCTGACAGATAGTTGAAGCTTCAAGCCTAACTGTTGAAAGTAATCCTATATGAGCTTGATGCAGTATCCTACTTTCAAAAACTCCATGATTCATAAGAAAATCTTTCACCTCAAAAACTATGACTTCATTTTCAATGCCAATAACCACAAAATCATAATCGTCAACACCCAAACTTGCAATTGCTTCCGGTTTCTTTGTGAGTATCCCATCTGCGTTTTTGTCTAACCACAGCACTATTTCACAGAAATTTGTTTCTACAATTTGATTGTAAAATTGCTTCCCTACATTACCAGCACCATACAAAACAATGCGGCTGCCTTTTGGGACTTTATCAAATGGGAAGAGGTGGTAAGTCATAGTTCAATCCGGCCTCCAAAAATCTCTTCCCATTTTCAATCCTGCTTCTCTACATATTTTAGCTATTTCCCTTGCATATTTTCTTGACGATATTATTATGAAAAAATCTTTTTCTGGCCTGTTTAAAATTCGCTCCGGTCTTTCAACTTTATACCCTTTGTATTTTCTTATGCTTTTATTTGAGTCTAAAAAGCCGGTTATTTTCCACCCATAACCTTCGCAGTGTTTTTTTACCCTTATGCCATCTTCACCTGTTCCCCATACATAAAGCTTGCGGTTTTGCAAAGCGGGTTCTTTTATGTCGATAAATGGATAGTAATCCTTATTTATCAGTTTAAACCAATTCATCCAATTTTTTGAAAACCACGCAAACTCCTCTTCATTTTTATTTTTAAGAGCTGCTATAACAGGTTTTGGCCAATTCAATTTCTTGGGGAATTTATGCTTATGGTAATATTCAATAGCAATTTTTGCTGTTTTTTCTATAGCCCATTTTTCCGAGTTTTTTGACAAAAACCAAAAAAGAAATTCAAACCACAGTGCGTACATGTAAATGTAACTCTTGTCTCTTTCTGCAACTTTATTCAAACGGTTTAGAATTAGACTGATGCAATTAAAAAATGATGACATTTTTTCGGAACTATAAATAACAGAATCTGAAGAATTATTTCTTCTAGCATAATGATAATATACGTTATTCACAAGATATACATCTTGTGTCGCTATAACAGCATGAACCAAAAAACACATATCTTGACAAGTGATTAGTCCTACAGGAAATTTAATTCTATGCTTTTTTAACATTTTATTTCTGTAAATAGCAGTCCAGTATTGCCACACAAAATAACCCTTATGTTTTCGAATTTGTTCATTAATGCTCATTACAAATTCTGTATCTGCATTAATTTCTGTTATTTTTACATTGCCCTTTGCAATATCAGCATTTTTATTTTTTGCAAGTTTATATAATTTTTCGTAAAAATCCAAATCAACATAATCGTCCGGATCACAAAAACCAATATATTCACCCTTGGCAATTTTCATCCCGCTATTTCTCGCCACGCTTACACCTCGATTTTCTTTTAAATCTATTATCTTTACCCTTTCATCTCTTTTAGCATATCTTTTAATTATAGCCAAAGAATTATCCGGTGATCCATCATTTATGCATATTATTTCAATATCTTTAAGAGTTTGATTAATAAGGCTATCCAAGCATCTGCGCAGGTATGGCTCAACATTATAAACCGGAACTATAACACTTATTTTTACATTCAGCATAAAAAAACTTTTCTCCTTCTATAAACTTCTTCCACTTGTTCTGCCGCCTTATCCCAAGAAAATTTCTTGCTTTGCTTAAGTCCTTTTCCAGCTATTTCTTTGCGAAAACTCTCCGAGTTTACCACTCGTTCCATTTCGTGCGCCAATTGCTCCGTGTTGTAAGCGTCAACGTATATGGCAGCTTCGCCGCCAACTTCAGGTAGCGAGGTATTGTTTGCTGTTATTACAGGGCAACCACAAGCCATTGCTTCAAGTACAGGCAACCCAAAACCCTCGCAGATTGACGGGAATACAAAGCAAAGAGCATTGGAATATAATCGCCGTTTTTGTTCGGCGGATATGTAACCTGGCGTGATAATTTGTTCTCGAAAGGGCGATGCATTTATTACTTCATTTATTTCTACTGTGTCGTGCCACGCAGGTTTACCTGCAAGCACGAGTTTCAGTCCCTTATTCTTCATTGAAACGCAATTAAACGCTTCAATTATTCTTGGTATATTCTTGTTTTTTACCCATGCTCCAATATACAGTAAATACTCACCGTAAACTATTGATGAAACATCAGTTTTTTCAGGATAAATATTTACTTCATCGTGAGCTGGATAAATTACAGCTACTTGTTTCTCTGATATTTTTAGATATTCAACAACTTGCTGACTGGTATATTGAGAATCTGCTATAACAAAGGGTTGAACACGCTTTATTCTTGATAAACCTAATTCAAAGAGAGGCATAGTGTGAGTGTTGTGTGAGTCAAAATTTAAATCATGAATAGTTACAACCATTTTGCCGTTTAAGCGCAGCGGAACTGTTATCGGATTCATAAAATGGTAAACATCGCCATTTGTATTTGTCCACTCGTTGTATATTTTTGCGTTATAAGCATTATCGTCACGAGAAGCAATTCTGTAATCAAGCTCATTACATTCTTTGAACGATACGTCGAACTGGTTGAAATTTTTCTCAGCTCTTGCTAAATTTTTGGCCTCACGATTATAGTCAAAAAATGCAAGCTCATAATCAAATGTTTTCCTGCGGAGCAGTGCTTGGATCAAGTTAATTGAATAATGTCCCACGCCACGAGGGTGCGGATGACCTACAGCATGTTGAGCTTCAAGGATGACTTTCATAGTCCTACCTCTGATTGTATTTTTTCGATGTCTATATAGTACGGGATACAACCTTTACCATCAGACAATCGAAATAATTGCACTCCGTACATACCAACTATAATATTTTCGAGTTTAAGACCTTTGTCCAAAAAAAACTTGACAGCGTCCATAAATTCAGCTAAAGCAAATATAATGCTACAATCATTATTATTAATAATTTCTTTATCAAGTGACTGTATGCGAACGTCGTTTATAGTTTTACCCCATTTCGCCTCATCTTTGTCAAGGAAAGCTACTGGCATTATGTCCTTGCTTTGCAAAAAAGATAAACAAGCTCTGCCCCATTCACCCGCGCCATATACATATATATTTCCACTAGGAATAAATGGAAGCTGTTCTTCATATTTAATGTAGGATATAACCTTTTCGGCGCAACTACGCCAAGTATAATTACTCAAATACATTTTTTGGGCGTTAATGGCAATATTGTCACGTTCTGCAAGGCTCAGTGAAGAAAAGCGCTGTATGCTTTCTTGCAAGGCATTTTTCTTCATTAATAAACAATTTACACCGTCTTCAACTTCTATACCGCGTGCACCAAATTCCGTGGATATAACAGGAATTCCATACGCAAAATATTCTAACATTTTAATATTTAGACCGGAACCTCCCAAAATCGGATTAAGCGCAAAATCACAAGTTTCAAGTAATCGAACTTTTTCATTATCTGAAACTATTCCTAATACATTTACATTTGCCGGCAATGAATTGGTATTCATTTTTGAACCAACGGAACCTGCGATGTTAAACTCTATATCTAGAAAATCTTGTGCTACAATTGCAATTTGATTAGCTGCGTCAATTGCGACCTGTGCGCTACTTGAAATATACAATGCGGATATTTGACTATTTTTTGTTTTTGCTCTGCGTTCGCTTGGTAAAATAAATCTAATATTTTCAGCATCATAACCGGCTGATATGTTAAGTATTTTCTCGTTTGTAACGTCATAAAGTTCACAAAAACGCTTTGCATCGTTCTCTGTTATAGTCAATATTAAATCGCTATTATTACAGCACTCCTTCTCTATTTTAAATACTTCATTGTACGCAGCAGGTGGCACATTATAAATACCCCATGTTGCGCATTTGTAATCGTATTCTACATTTTGAGCACGATACCATATCACAGTGTCTTTCTTATTTTCCGTTATAGATTTTGCAATACGATACGTATAAACATGTTCAGCGATTACTATTGTAGATTTTTTCGATATTTCACGTAGTTGATTAACAAATTCCAAACAGTTATGGCAACCTTTGATTATCGACATTATCCATGTTGCTTCGCATCTGTTGGTGTTATATTCAATTTGAAATTCTTTTTCTAGCGTTTTCATTTCACTCGGTAACGGAAGCGAAATAACATTAAGATGTTGGGTTAAGTTTATATTGTACTTCATTATATTATTAATAAAACCGCTCAAACATACTATAGTTATATCAAACCACTCCGATAATGCTTTATAAAAATCGCGTGTAGCAAGTTTGCCTCCGTTATCAAACGGAAACACTGAGTAGCAATTAATTACGGTAATGTGTGGTCTTGACATAAGACATTCCTCTCAATAGGCTTCTAATTTTTCTAAACAAATTTTTAAACCACAAACACCAATATCGGATATTTCGTACCCTTTTGCGATAATTTTTTTAGATATTTCAGCGGAAAGCTCATTTTGTTTTGGTATAGCTAAGCGAGAAAAACGTAATTGCTCGCTATACGATCTTATTGCCATTCCGCATTTATGAACCGCCTTCACAATTTCAGACTTGGGTTTACGATTAATGATATTTGAATGATAAATAAACTGTAACATTTGTTCTTTTAAATTCGTATCTACATTAAGAAATTCTAAATGCTCTCGCATTTCAATTTCCGACATATACAAATGTCCCCAAGGCGGTATCAATGCTAAATGTTCTTCATTCCAAGTATTATCTTCCGTTGCAACAAAATGATGTCCTATAATAGATGTCCAAATTGGCATAAAGCTAATGTAAAATCTTCCATACGGCTTCAAAACCCGCTTGGTTTCCGAAAGACATTTTGTTAAATCATCAATATGTTCAAATGTCGAAATGCTTATTACTGCATCAAAACTATTATCTTCAAAATCAAGATTTTCCGCACCGCCGGACATAACCTTCCAATTTTCACCTAAATTTTCACTAGTATTCCACCAGCTATCCAAGCCTGGGTCAATGCCCGTAATAAATGCTGGAGAGTAGTATTTAGCGATAAATTTTAACAAATCGCCATTACCACACCCAATTTCGAGCATTCGCTTTTCATCAAAAGGAATCCACTTATTGATTTCATTTGCGAGAATGTCAACTGTCATAGCTTTCTCGCCCCCACCCAAACTCCGCCAACCGCACACTCGGCTTTCTCTCTTCCACCGGCGGCAGTATCATAAAATTTCCATACAACATTGTCAAATACCTCTCATTTTCCGCAACCGCTCTAAACCGCTGCTCTTCAAACTCCAACTCTGTGTATCGCTCCAGTAAATCACACGGAATCCCATACCCACAAACCTTAGGATTAGGATAGGGATGCGTATTATGCCTAACAAGCTCTGTTTTTCGTCTGTTGCATACCCTTGCTATCACATCATTGCACCAAAATGCAAATGCCGCCGGAATCAACGAAACCAAGGAAAACCATGACCGCCAAAAAACATTCGGTGCAATACGTTTGCCACTTTTAGACCACAAAATTTTTCTATTGCAAAAACACACAAACCTGTGCAAAATACGCAAAAACTTATTATCAGGCACATTGTCCAGTACAAAAATATCAATAAAAACGCCCTCATGATATTTCATATGCTCATGCCCCGCTCTACGATAAACCGTACCATTCCGCCTTATCCTCGGATAACCAACGCAGTAATGCGGATCCGTTCTACGCTCCTGCAAAAAGAAACGCTTTGAATCAAGCTCAGTTTTGCAAACACCGTAAAACATCTCATAATCATCTCTCAGCATAATCACATCAATATCATCGTCCCAAGGAATAAAACCTCCATGCCGAACAGCACCTAAAAGAGTTCCGCCATCAAGTGAGTAGTCAATATCATTCGCACGGCAAATGCGGTCAAGTTCAGTTAAACACTCAAGCTGAATCAATTGCAACTCACGCAGAATCTTCGGCGTGAGTTCAATCTCATTAAGCTTTCGCTCTCTTCCTAAATTTCCCATTTAATCACCGTCTTAAAATCGTTAAGACTGCTCTGCTCAAAAGCATGCACCATATCTTTCTCATTCTTCACCTTAATCTTCTCAGAAATCAAAATCTCTAAATACTTCCTGCAAACATCACTGCTTTGAATCAGCTCCATCGCCTTTTTCATGTCTTTTGCATCGCTTCTGCTACTTCCGATAAGTTTCAAGCCTTTGTCAAGTACGGTTCTAGTGTTGATGACAACAGCTTCCTCGCTCACTCCAAGCAGGCTTACGCAACCCTGCGGTGCAATCATTTTTAAAATTTGCTTAATCGCCGCTTCGCTGTTCTTTTCACCAACACACTCAAAGCAATGGTCTATATGCAGATTTTGCGGAACCTTGTCTATATTATAAGTTTTATTCACAAAAGAGAATCTTTGCATTTTTCGCTGAGTTTTCCCAAACACAAGTATTTTCATATCAGGATACAAGCACCTAAGCACTAGGCTGACCACATAACTCATGCTTCCATCACCCCAAACACCAACGGTTTCGTTTTTTGTAACACGAGATTTTTCAAAGGCCTCCAAAGCGTTAAATACAACGCTAATCATTTCGCAAAAAACATAAACAACTGAATAATCGCCTGCCACCGGAATAACACCGCTGTATGCGGTAGCTACAAAATCCCGCATAAATCCATCAACACCGCTAGACATAAAAGGGTTTTGGGGATTATAATTTGCTTTTAAACCATCGGCTTGATTTTCTTCAATCAAAGGCACAAGCACAACTTTTGAGCCTACCGGCAATTTGCCATTTTTATCATAAAGCACAGTAGCCGTAGCCTCATGAATGAGTGCCATCGGCAATTTCTTATTCAAAACCTCCCTACGCCGCCTTCCAAAATAATATCTTTGGTCTGCAGCGCAAATAGATAGAAAATCCGGCTTTGCTAAAATCTCATTTAAACCTAAATTAACCTCACGCTGAATCATTTCAATGCGCTTGGTATCCATTAGTCTGTAAATGCGTCCTATCATGTGCTTCTCTCTCTTAAAAGTGCATTGGCAACTTCCAAATCGTAGGAGCTTATGATTTTCATATTAGAATACTCACCGTGTACAAACTGTATCACTTTTTTCTCTCGAGTGTATAAGCGAGCAAGTTCTGATTCCATGCTAAGGGTAATATTCTGTTTAAGCGCATTTTTGAAAGTCGCCTCCAGCGTTTTAAGTTTGAATGTTTGCGGTGTTTGCGCTGCGAACATTTTCCTTTTGGGAGGGATGTCAGAAACTGTTATGCCATCTTCAGAAACGAGTATCGTATCGTTGGTGGTCATGGCCGTACCCGCTGCATCATAACGTTTTGCAGTCTCAATATTCTCATCTATCATTCGCTGAGTGACAAAGGGGCGAACAGCATCATGTGTTAAAAGAATATCGTTATCGTTAATGCCCCACAATGCCTCAATATATTTTACAATTGTCCATACAGATGCAGTTTTGCTTTCATCGCCAACTATAACAACAACTTCCTTGCCCATCTTGTCATATTTACCTATCAGGTCTTCCGTAAACTGCTTCCAAGATTCCGGAGCGGCAACAACTATTTTGTCGATATTCGTATTTATAAAAAACTGCTCAAGCGTATTGATGATAATGGGTTTTTCGCCAAGCGGCAAAAACTGCATGGGCATATCTTGCCTTGGCATTTTTACTCCGGCACCTGCCGCTAATATACCTGCGTAAGTCATGTTAATCTCCCTTCAGCAATTGCCAGAAAGTCCTTGTAATTATCAATGCATACAAAGTCTATATCAGATTCATAAACATCGCTATCGTTCCCACCAATGCCGTAATCGTCACCAAAGAAAAGTACTTCAGATCGATTAAAACCGTTTGTGTTTAAATATTTGTCTATTGCATGTAGTTTATTGAAGGGCTTGGGCACAATATCAAATGAAGATGTGCCGCCGATAAATACCGTATAGTCGCTGAAAATTTCCTTTACTCTGCTGTAACACTGCCTGCGTTTTTCCCTATAGGGGTCGTAAGCCAGTTTCTTATCAAGTGGAGCGGTGGTTCCAAGTATGGGGAAGGTAACCATTCCGGAAGCGTGGAATTCTACGGATTCGCCATAGTATTCCAAAAAATCGAACTCATCACGAATAATTTTTGCCTTGTTGAGTATTTGTTCACGATTAACAGGAACAGCATTATTTTCAACAATTGAAAACAAACCATCTTTGATGGTTGAAAATTGCATGCCGTAAAATCCTAAAATATCAATGGGAAACTCGCTCATTTGCTTGTATACTCTTTCACAACCTCCGGCGCAAACCATAAGCAGTTGATAACACTTTGAAAGATTGTCTAATAGCACGCGATATTCCGACTCAAGAGGGCTTTTGTGCTGAGTAAGCGTACCGTCCATATCCAACGCAATTAGTTTTTTATTTGGAGATAAATTGCTCTGCATATTGCAAATCCTCCTTGTAAGTTATTTTTATATTACGCTTGAAATCAAAATATCTCATCACCTTCCGTTCTGCCGGTAATTGCTGCACGGTGGCAGTAATCGGCGAATCAGCTTTAAAGTAGCGGTAAAGCAAATCAAAACGAAATGCCTCCGGTGCTTGTATCAAGTAATATTCAGACCTGTCGGTGACCACTTCGCCATTTCGCCCCAAGCTATCTGTGATATACTGCGCTGTGATAACTGCGTCGTAACCATCTAAGTATTTTAGGTAAAGATCAACTAAATCTGCAGTTAAAAATGGGCGGGCAGCTTCGTTTATAAAAATTTTCTGGCAGATGGAATATGTTACTTTTATATAGTCTAGCCCTTTTTTAAGCGATTCGTTTCTTGTTGCGCCACCTTCTATACAGGTTACACCATAAGTTTCCGATAAGCGTTTGATGGATTCTTTGTCGGTAACGATGACAATTGATTCTTTTTTTAACGCTTCAATGGAATAGGAAATAACTTCTTTGCCGGCTAATATTTGGTATTGCTTGGGCAATTCACTACCAAAACGAGTTCCAGTGCCACCGGAGAGAATGAGGGCAACGTTCATCTCACTGCCTCCCAAATCCTCTTACCAGCAACCACAGTTTTTGGAGCCTTGTTGAGTTCAGTTTTAAAATTAAGCAACACATGTATTTCAAAATCCGTAGAATTTGGCTTAATGAAATTCAACTTGCCAGTATCTGTGCAATATTCAACAATGCCTTTGTTTAAGGTTGAAGCATATATTGTATTCTCATTTACGGAAATGCGATTATAATACCAATCTATTTTTTTATCTTCAAAATGTTCTGTGAGTTCGGGCAATTCTGTGATTTCATTTGTGTTTGGATCTATTTTATAGGCGTTGTTTGCGATATAAGGAAACAACCATACGTACTCATTTACATATCGGATTATAAAACTACTGCTTACACTTTTTTTTCTAGAAAAAGACGGAATTTTAATTTTTAACTCTTCATTTGATTGTCTATTCCATTTAACAATATAATCTTTATAAAAGTGACTAAGATAATAGTTTTGTCCATCAAAGCAAATATCGCTGTATTGTTCAGATTTTTCCCCTATATTCTTGATTTCATAACTGCCCGTTTCCATATTGAAAAGCATAATAGCATTTGCTCCATGTATAACCAATGCGATTTTCGTATTTGCAATACAAAAACCCCAAAAATTTATATTTTTCCATTCTTCATCCTGCAATTTGGAAACTTGTAGTTTAGATATTTCATCTACCCACTCTGAAAAATACTCAATTTCCTTTGTATCAGTATTTAACCTCATTATGGCAGGGAACTCGCGCGGAATAAAGTAAATAAAATTTTTGAATTTTATAGCGTTGCTAAAATTTCTATCGTATTTGTTACCATCTTTAAAATCAATTTGCTCAAAGCTTTTTTGAGCTGTGTCAAAAACAGATATTTTATCGTTTTTGAATGGTGCAAAACACAGTTTGTTGTTGTTTGCTGTAATTCCTGTAATTCCTGTAATTCCTGTACATGCCCAATGATTTTGAGCGTATATAGGAATTACCCCTACATATTCCGTTTCTTTGCTCTGCTTATTATGTTTGTAGAGCACATTGCAGCAATCCACAAACCAAAAGGAACTTCCATCATCATAAAGTCCTATTGCAAACGGCGGCACTATCTCCCCAAACTGCCACCTAACTCGCTTCCCCGCCGCCTCAAACAACCGCACCACGCTGCTCCCATCCCCATAATACGCATCGCTTATCGCAACCGCACGGTTCAAATCTTCCGAATCATCGTAAATCCCCCAGCCACCGCTTTTAAACTCCTGCACAATTTCCGCATACTCCTGCTCAAGCCAGGGGCGCATAGCCTTGATGGTGCTTTCCAACAATGGGTGCGGGCGCCACAGCAAAACAACGTCGCTACGCTTGCGAAAGGTGTCAAAAACGCTGCGCATTTTTTGCAGGTATTTATTGGAACGCCGATTATTTTCAATGGTGTGTTCTAACAACGCGCCGATGGTGGTGTTGTAGAAGATGATTTTTTTATCCCCAATCATTTTTTGCCACGCATCGGGCATTTCATAATCCTCGCGTTTGGCGCTTATTGCTTTGTCCAATTTTGGGCTGCCTAGGGCTAGGAATTTGGTGCTGTCCAGGGCGGGTTTGAAACCCGCCCCTACGGCGTTTTTACGGTATTCACGCACATATATTTCCCTTTCCTTTTCCGTTTGCACAATTACTTTGTGGGCGTAAATGCAACCCGGTAGGGTGCAGAAATGCTCTTGTATGCGCTCTCCGTTGCCTACGAAATATGGAACGTATACTAGGCACTTGGTTAGGTTGCGCAGGTTTTTGCTGTAAAAATCCGGGTGAACGCTTGTCACTACATTGCATTCGTCGTAGGGGTTGTGAATGAAGATTATGTCGGGTTGGCGTTCTGCAAAGTCGTATTTTTTGTAGTCAATTAAAGGGATGCCTTTTGGGTAGTTTATTTCCCAGTGCATGTCGGTAAATTTGTTGTCTTTTTTGTCGTAGTAAGGGATGGGCATTACCAGAGCTTCACAGTTAGGGTCTTCCTTGGCAGCAAAATAAATACTTTCCATCGAGTCCCACATGGAGGCTTTGTAGGGGAGAAAGAGAACTTCGAGTTTGGTTTTCACCTCGGATTTAAAGGCGGATTCCAGGTTTTTTATCAATGCTTGTAGGGGTTGAAAATTTTCAGCCCCTATGTGCGCTTCTATCTCTTGCAACAATGTCAAACATTCCGGAGTATTTTCTCCTCTTAGGTTTTCCCACAAACACTGGCAAGCAGCTAAAAGATCTTGTGTTTGCTCAGCGGGATCTTCTAATTTGGGCAATAAAATAGCCATCTTGCCCATTGTGTCAAGCAAAGCAAGCATCCCTTTTTTGTGGGATTTAAGCATTTTCATTCCGTTCTTTCATCTTCATACTCATTTTAACCGAGAGTTTATTTCAATTTAACAAATAAATATAGATAATTTAAACGAGAATATTGGTGGGGAAGTGAGAAAAATATCATTTTTACCGTTTTTTTAAAATAATAGTGTATTTTACGGGAGGAGTTTTATGAAAAAGGCAAGCAAAAAAGAGCTTTACAAGATTAGTGTAGCTCAGTTTTTGAAACGAAAAGGGCTTACTCAGCAAGAATTAGCAAAGAAAATTAACTGCTCGCTTGGACTTGTTGGTGGTTGGGCAAGTTATCGAGGTGTTCCCAGTTATGAAAAATGTATAGAGCTTTTGAAGGCAGGAATGACCATATCGGAATTGTTTGGAGAAGATATAGCAAGAGAAACCAGACTTTTTCCGATAACTGAAGAAGACCTAAAAATAAATTCAAACGATTTTGAAGCTAAGGTTGGCGAAGCGGTTATCAGTTGGATTATGAAAAAAGTGAAGTGACATCCACCACGCAGCCCTTGATAGCAGCGGCAGCCACCATTGCCGGACTCATTAAGAGAGTGCGGCCCGTTGGGCTTCCTTGGCGACCTTTGAAATTCCTATTGCTGGAACTTGCACTGATTTGCCTGCCCTGCAATTTATCCGGATTCATTGCCAAACAAAGAGAGCAGCCCGCTTCGCGCCATTCTGCTCCAGCTTCAATAAAGATTTTGTCTAAGCCTAAGGCCTCAGCTTCTTTTTTGATTTTTTGCGAACCCGGAACAATCCAACATCTCACTTTTGGGCTCACTTTTTGGCCTTTAAAAATTTCTGCTGCGTCTTTTAAATCTCCAAGCCTTCCGTTTGTGCAACTGCCAATAAAAGCTATGTCTATGGGCACACCTGCTATTGGCATTCCGCCTTTGAAATTCATATAATCATAAGCTTCGCCTGTGCCCTGTGGAATATTTTCGTTCACCATAACGCTTTGTTCGGGGGTTATTCCCCAAGTTACAAAGGGTGCAAGTTTGTTGCAATCAATTTCAACTTCATCATCATAAACCGCATCGGAATCACTAGCAACGCTTTTCCAATATTCAACTGCTTTGTCCCATCCTTCTTTTGGAGCATAAGGTTTGCCTTTCAAAAAATCAAAGGTTTTTTGGTCCGGGTTGCAGTAGCCAACTCTTGCGCCGCCTTCAATGGCTAAGTTGCACAAAGTCATTCTGCCTTCCATGTCCATAGCCTCAACCACAGGCCCTGTGAATTCGTAAGCATAACCAACGCCGCCATTAACTCCCAATTTATTTATGTAGGCAAGCGCAACGTCTTTTGGAAAAACGCCCTTTTTCAAACTTCCTGTAAATTTAATTCTGCGAACCTTCAAGGGACCCATTGCTAGAGTTTGTGTTGCAAGCACATCTGCAACCTGAGACGAGCCTATACCAAAAGCTATGGAACCAAAAGCTCCGTGAGTTGCCGTATGGCTATCACCGCAAGCTATGGTCATTCCGGGCTGGGTTACTCCCTGCTCAGGGCCAACAATGTGAATAACCCCTTGTTCTTCGGTCTCGGGGCCAAAAAAACGAATGCTGAAATCCTTGCAATTTTGTTCCAAACGCGCAAACATTTCTTCTGCCACAGGATCTTTTAATGGCCTTGAACGCTCGCTAGTGGTAGTGGGTATAATATGATCAACCGTTGCAAAGGAGCGGTTTGGGTAAAGAACCGGCAAACCGTCTTCTCTGAGCATTGAAAATGCCTGCGGACTTGTGACTTCGTGAAGCAGATGCAAGCCTATAAAAAGCTGATATTGCCCGGAAGGCAATTTGCCAACCGTGTGTTTTTCTAAATTTTTTTGGTAAAGCGTTTTTCCCATGGCGGTAATATAGCAAATGTTGATTTGCTCGCTTGGGTATAGGGTATAGGGTACAGGAAGTGCAAGAAGCGTTGTTTTTTAGCAAATTTAACCGCTTTTTTGGCAAGTGCTATTAGCCACTACCAAGTTAATCTTAGTATTTACTATATTTACGCTTGTAGTTAATTAGTTATTTGGAGACATGCTATGAAAAACATAAAAGTTGGCGTTAAACTTATCGTTAGTTACATCTTTATTGCTGTAATTTCGATTGGAGTAGGCTTGTATCAAAGTTATGAGATGCGGCGCATGAATGAACTCGGCTCGCAAATTTATGATTTTGCAACAAAGCCTTTAGGTGAGGCTATTCCCATAGTCGGTATGATAGGGCAAATGGAATCAAATGAGTATAAGATTTCGCTTGCGCGCAATGCAGAAGAACGAGCGAGGTTCTTACAGAATATTGAGTCTTTGTCTAAGACGATAGTAGCCGCCCTTGAAGAATTGAAGAAATCTGCTAACCATGATCAAGAGGTTTTGCAAACAGTTGATGGAACAATCAAGAATGTTGTAGGGTATTATGCCACTACTAGAGACTGGGTGCGAAGCATAGAGAATGGCACTGCCAAGCTTGATTTCCATGAAAATCCTATAATTCCGGCTGAGGTGCTTGCCGTAGCCGAGCAAATAGGCAAAGAGGCCGGCAGGTTCACAGAAATTAAGATAAAAACCGGCTTTGATTACGATGCCAGCAATGATGCTGCTTTGAGTAGAGCCAGTTTAATCAGCACGATTTTGCTTTTGTTAATGACTATTTCAGCCATAGGAATTGGCATTTACATGACATACGCCATAACTGATCCGCTCAAAAGGGTTGGCGATGCTGTTGCAAAAGGTGAAGGCGGTGATATGACTGCCAGAACAGGCATTGAGCAGAAAGATGAGCTTGGGGTTATGGCTGTAAATATTGACAAATTCTTTGTGAATTTGCAGGGCATTTTGAAAAATTTGAGAATGAATTCCGAGACATTAGCCGGTGCATCCGAAGAATTGTCCGCAGTTAGCAAGCAACTTGCCAGCGGCGCAGAAGAGACCGTTAACCAAAGCACTTCCGTTGCAAGCACAACGGAGCAGATGGCTGTAAATATAAATGCAATGGCAAGCGGTGCGGAAGAAGCTTCGGTTAATGCAAACGAGGTAGCGGGTGCGGCAGAACAAATGTCCACGAACATGAATACCATTGCAAGCGCAGTAGAAGAGATGAGCGCAAGCATTAATCAAATAGCTTGCAATGCCAGCGATGCTCGCAAGGTTGCCGGTGATGCTACTGAAAAATCTAATGAGGCAACTTCTGTGATGAACAAGCTTGGAAATGCCGCTAAGGAAATAGGGCAGGTGACTGAGGTTATCAAGAAAATCGCAGACAAAACAAATCTTTTGGCTTTGAATGCAACCATTGAAGCTGCAAGCGCGGGTGAAGCCGGTAAGGGTTTTGCTGTTGTGGCCGGTGAAATTAAAGAGCTTGCAAATCAGAGTGCTCAGAGCGCAGATGATATAGCACGCAGAATAGAAGGCATTCAGCAAGGTACCAGCGATGCGGTTCATGTTATCAGTGACGTTAGCGATATCATTATTAAGATAAATCAAAGTGTAGAAGCTATAGCCGGTCATGTTGAGCAGCAAACTAAAGCTTCCAATGAGATAGCAAGCAATGTTGCTCAAGCGAACATAGGTGCCAAAAGAGTAGCCGGTGCCATTGGCGAAGTTGCAAGAGGTGCAAACGACGTTTCAAGAAACGCAGGCGAGGCAGCTAAGGGTGCAACCAATGTCAGCGAAAATATCGGTGGCATGAATCAAGCAGCTAGAGAAAGTGCGCAAGGTGCAACGCAAGTTGACCAGAGCGCAGGTGATTTATCAAAAATCGCAGACGAACTAAAGCAAACCATTGGCAGGTTTAGGGTATAGATATTATCTAAATTCTTTTTAATGTCAAAAACGGTTCAAAAGAGGAAAAGGCTCAAAAAAACTGAAACCATTGCCATGCCAGCAGGGGAAAACGGCAGGAATGGGAAACTCATATTTTTCACTGTTTTTTTGACGCTGATTTTCCTCGTTTCGGCGCTTTCTCTAATAGGAGATATTTTTTCCGAACCCGGCTTAGACAGAAATCTTTTTGGACCCTATGCCGCAAAATTTTCAGATATCAAACTCACTCTGTTCGGCCCGCTTCCTCTTGTATTTCTACTCATGGCCACCCTTTCATTCATCACTTGGTTTTTCTTAAAAAAAGCATTTAACCCTCCGAGGGAGGGTATCTTTCCATTTGGTCATTACGCTTTAGGTTTTGGGTTGCTTTATATATTTTCAACCATAATACTCGCAATAATAATGCCGGAAACTCTGAAAAGAATCCCACTTGTTTTTGGAATGGTGCCACGGGAATATGCAGGTTTTATGGGTTTATTTTTGGTAAAAAAAGTATTCCCTCTAATCTTTGGGCAAGATACCGACGGGCTTTTGATTTGTTCCTGGCTTGGTGTTTGCATGACATCTCTCTGCTTTGGGTTAAGGCCCAAGCATTTGATTACGGGCGCAAAACAAACAAAACTCGGCATTCAAAATCTGCTCTACAAACTGGAATTTTCAAAAGAATTGCCCAAGCCAACAACCTATATAAAAGTGCATGAAACCGGCGATTTTGTTGCTGTTAGGCTTGGTGAAGTTAAACCGGCAAAAGGCCTGCCCTTTGGGAAACCCGAAAAAAAGGAACCGACTTTGCATAAAGATCCGTTCAAAGACACAACCTTTCCAAACGAAATAAACCGTCAACTAGCCATTACCACCGACCCCCGCGAAATCCGCCGTCTGCGCGACGAGCTTGCCGAATATAAACGCATAAAAGACATAAACGAATGGGAAGACGAAAAAGGCAGAGAGCTTAGGATAGAGGGTCTACTGGAGAGGCAGGATGGAGCAGAGGGATTGGGGATTAGGGATTGGGGATTGGATAATGTAGAGCGAAATGAGGAAAGAGAACAGACTGTAGTCAGTTATGAATCTGCAATTAGTTCCGAGCTTCCAATCCCTAATCCCCAATCCCTAATCCCCATACAATACGATGAGTACCGCATTCCGCTTCCTTCGGAAATTTTAAATCTAGTGCCGGATCAAACTATAGATTATACCAAAGGAGAGCTGCAGCAAATTGGGGAAGAAATAGAATCTCAGCTGGTTAACTTTAAGGTGAAGGGCAAGGTGACCAGCATTATGACCGGACCTGTGGTGACACGCTTTGAAATAGAGCCGGGTCCTGGGGTGAAGGTTTCAAAGTTTGAAAGCTTGTCGGATGATTTAGCGTTGATGCTTAAAGCGGCTTCCGTAAGAGTTATATCTTCGATACCGGGCAAATCTGCTGTGGGCGTAGAATTACCGAATAGAAATCCACAAACGGTTTTTTGCCGAGAAATTTTAGAGTCATCAAGATTTGTAAAAGACCCAAAAAAAATTCAAGTTGTGCTTGGCAAAGATGTAATGGGAGATGCCTTTGTAACAGACTTGACAAAAACTCCCCATCTGCTAATTGCAGGGCAAACCGGAGCAGGAAAATCCGTTTGCATAAATGTTCTTTTGGCAAGCATTCTGTTCAGCAAAACGCCTGAAGAAGTTCGCTTGATTTTGGTTGACCCAAAGGTTGTGGAACTTGCCATGTACAAGGATATTCCTCATCTCTTGCATCCGGTCATAACATCGCCCGAGGTAGCAGTGCAAGCTCTAAAGTGGCTTTGCATGGAAATGGACAGACGCTATGAAGTGCTGGCAAGTGCTCGGGTTAGGAATATTGAAGGCTTTAACGATAAATTCCGAGCTTCCGAGCTTGGTGATGAGGTTCCCGAAGAAGAACAAAAACAAATGCCATTTATAGTTGTGGTAATAGATGAATTGGCAGATTTGATGATGACCGCCGGCAAAGAAATAGAAACCAGCATTGCCCGCATAGCACAGAAAGCTAGAGCTGTAGGCATTCATTTGGTTTTGGCTACCCAAAGACCCTCTGTAAATGTGATAACAGGCGTGATAAAGGCGAATTTGCCTTCTCGCATAAGTTTCAAGGTAGCCTCCTATATAGACTCTAAGACCATTTTAGACAGCACGGGCGCGGAAAAACTGCTCGGAAGAGGTGATATGCTGTTCCGCTCAAACGACAAACCTGAGCCGGTGCGCATTCACGGAGCCTTTTTAAAAGACTCAGAGGTGGAGGCTCTAGCATATGCTTGCTCCAGCCAAAATGTGAAGTATGAAATGATAGAATCCTTTGATTTAGGCGGTGTAGACGGCAATGACGGCACGGGACTTGCCCCTTCCAAGGAAAAAGACAAGCTGTTTTGGGAGGCTGCACGCCTGGGTTTAGAGGCCGGCGAGCTTTCAATAAGTACCTTGCAGAGGCGGCTTAGCATAGGGTTTTCCCGCGCCGGCAAGATAATTGACCAGCTAACGGCAGAGGGTATTTGCGGCAAACAAAACGGCAGTAAACCCCGAAAAATGCTCATGGACGAAGAAATGATTAATAACTTGGAAAAAAGGCTGTGATATTCAATGCTTAACTCATTGTTTGGGACATGGGACAAGCAAGTAAATCAGCGTTTACTATATTATAATCAATGTTTAAAAGAATTTCTCTAGTGCTAGTTTTGCTTTTGTTTTGCTCAGAGTTTGTTTGGGCGCAAAGAACAAGAGCTGCTCAGGAAGATGACCGTGCTGCTCGCAGACAGTTTGAAGAAGAACAGCGCGCAGACGAATACGCAACCAGCCTTCGCCGCCGTGATTGGTTAAAAGACCGTTTGATTTTGCAGCTGGGAATGGGAACTAAGTATCCTGCTATGGGTGCTGACTGGTTCGGCTTTGGTGCCGGTGTTGAATATATAACTCGCTGGCATGTTGCCGGCTTTCTTTCCGGTGGTTTTATTCCTCCCTCCGATGACCGTAATCATCCGGATGACTTTTCTCTTGATGGCGGAATGGGTTGGCGTATAGGTGTAGCATACTATATGTTCCCAAAAAGCCCCATACATTTGGGTTTTCACCTCTCTTATGGAACAGTTTTCTTTGATCATAAGTCCAAGCCTGATGGCTTTGATGAGATCTATGCCGAACATGCAGCGAAAGGTGAGCCTGTGGGGAAAATGCCTCGTTCAATAATAACCTGTCTTGGTTATGAGTTTGATATGTCTATTACTTATTTGAGCGACCAGTGGTATTTCTTGCAAGCTATGGTAGGTGTTTATACTATAGGCAATGGTTTGAAAGATGGTGGAAACACAATGGGAAGAACTAATAACTCATGGGAATGGGATCTTGAAAATAGCACATATTATTCTTTGGTATCTTCGTCTGACCGCGAGTCGAAAGCTATTCCGCCGGTTGGTATTGTGTTTGGTATAGGCATAGGTTTTGCGTTCGAAGAATTCTTCCCGGATGATACGGAAGTTCGTCGCAGAGAACGCGAGCGTGGTCGCACAGTGCAGGGTCAAGGTCAGTTCCGTAGCACTCCTGCCGGTGGCTCCGGTTCAAGACCTTCAGCTCCTCCAAGGAGACCGGCACCCCGCCCCGCCGCTGATGAATACGAAGATTATTGAGTTATCTAAGTTTTTTCAACTCTGATTGCGCTTGCAAAGCTCTTGGGCTTTTAGGGTAAAAATCTTGAACTCTGCGCAGAGCGTTTTTTGCTTGTTCCCTATCTCCCATTCTCAAAAAGCACATGCCTATTTGGAATTGTGCATCAGCTTGTTTAATGGATTGCGTGTAAAAGAACACCTTTTGAAAGGCAGAAATGGCCTGTGAATAATTGCCGAGTGCCATGTGCGATTCTCCGGACCAGTACCAGGCAGCGTCTGCCCAATCGCTTTTTGGGTAAAGAACCGTTACTTTTTCAAATTGCATTGCTGCAGCTTGGTAATTTTTTTGTGTAAACAAGTATTGAGCTTGTTCGTATTCCAGTGGTAATGCGCTTGGGGCAGTTGGTAGCTGTGTGCGGCTTGGATTTATCAGCGGCACTTTATCTTGGTTTTCCAAAAACTTGCGCAGGAATATGACTTCTTCTCTTAAAAGCGCAAGTTGCAATTGATTTTCACTTGCCGTAGCGATTGGGAGCGCTGCAGAAAGGCTATCCAGCAAATCTATTCGCTTGGATAAAAACTCCTGATGAAGCGAAATAGAGTCTAGTCTCAAGGAATCTGCTTTTGCAAGTTTCAAAGCCTGATTAGCTGTAGCCTCCGCCTTTGATGCCTTAGACGAGGAGCAGGCCATTAAAAAAAACACTGCAACAACTGGAATGAATTTCAAAAATCTCATAGGTCTAAGGTAGAAAAATTTGAAGGGAGAAATTTCTACCTTATGCAACATGGTAGCCAAGCTCATAGCTTTTGTAATAGCTCCGCAAAAGCTGGAGAATGCGTGGTTTTCTGCATTAGTTGATAAATTTGGAAATTTGGAGCACAAAGGAGATTTTTTTCCGTTTTGCAAAACCGATTATTACAAAGCCGAAATGGGAGAAAATTTGTGTAGAGGAGTCATTTCTTTTGAGGGGCTTATAGAACCGGAAAATATAGGTTTGTATAAAAACAAGGCCATTGAATTGGAATGCACTTTGCAAAATGAAACCGGAGGGCGCATATTAAATATAGACATAGGTTATATGGACTCCGACAAAATTGTTCTTCCCTCAACAAAACGCGGCCCATTTAAACTTTATGCCGGTAACGGAATTTGGCTGGACATGGTTTTGACTTATGCAAAGGGAGATTTTAAACCAACGGACTGGGCCTTTGCCGATTTTAAAGAAAATCCCTATAAACGAGATTTATTGTTGATACGAGAAAAATATAAAAGAGCATTGCATGGAAAAACGTAGATTAAAACCCAGTAGACAAAGCCTTGATATTCTGCTTCGCCGCCACGGCATTGAATTGAAAAAAGAAACTTTGGACAAGCTTTGGCTTTTTCACGGTTTGCTCAGGGAAAACAACAAAGACCAAGACTTAACTCGCCTCAATGCTTTTGAAACCATAGTGGAGCGCCATTACGCTGATTGCATGATAATAAATGCCTTTGTAAAAAAATGGCCCAGCAAAATGCTGGATATAGGCTCCGGTGCAGGGTTCCCGGGCATACCTTTAAAGCTGGTGAATCCGCAAATCGACTTGATTTTATGTGAGCCGCGCCCCAACAGAATTAATTTTTTGGAAATGGCAATAAAAAAACTCGATTTGCAGGGGATAAGTGTTTTTGGGCATAAAGTCACAAGCGCCTCCATGAAAGAGCCTGTTGATGGCGTTATTTGCCGAGCCTTTGGCAGCATTGCAGAAACTTTACCGCGGCTTGGAAATTGTTTGAAAAAAAATGGGAAAGTTTATTTTATGAAAGGCCCTGCGGTCAAAGAAGAACTGCATAATTGGGAATCAAATGAGTACAATATAACAGAAACGCATTTTTACACCATACCAAACAGCACGCAGCAAAGATCTTTAATTATCTTGGAACGATTTTACTAAATTAAGAGTGTATGACTTTTTTACTTATTTTAGCTTCTTTGGCGGGCTTTCTTTTGAGCGGTTGGTATTTTTTAAAAAACCTGAAGACTATACAGCTCAAAAATAAAACTGAGAAAAGCAGTTTGAAAAGATTTTCAAACTATCCTTTTACTGTTGTGTGGTATAGCTATTTACTCATATTTTTTGTTTGCTTAACAGTAAATAATATTTGAATTTATGTTTAGGTTGTGTTTTCTCTTTTTGTTCTCTTCTGTTTTTGCGATGCAAAATATTGCGCAAAGACCAAACAGCCCGTTTGAGTTTGAAGCGGTTGATTTAGGCGTTTTGCAGCAAGGCATTAAAAAAGGCGTTGAAATAAAAGGGAAAAATATTTCTTCGCAAACCATAGTTTTGGAAAGCGTTTATAACTTGATGACCGGTGGAGAGAATTTTACTTACCCGCAAAAAATAAATCCGGGGCAGAATTTTAAAATCAACTTTACATTGAATACTGCATATATGGAAGGCGATTTTTTGCACAACATTGTTTTGGTAGATACTAGTGGGGCACCATGGGTAGCTTTGGTACGAGGCTCTGTGGAAAATCCCATTGTGTTCAGCGAGAGAATTTTAGATTTGGGTTATTATAAAAAAGGCAATAAAAAAACTTGGACATTTTATGTTTGGAACAAGGAGAATAAACCTTTGAAATTAAAGCTTGCGCCTGCATCGCAAAAAGAGTTCAAAGCGGAATTTTCAAATGTAAAATTGGATGTCAGTGATTTTGAAAATTTAAAGGAAGGTGGAGCTACGCCGGCTATTAAGGTGAGTCTTTCGGTTTTAGATTTAGAGACCCCAACAAATAATCAAAAGAGTATACGCAAAATTGTTTCTTTTATTTGCGAAGATTTTCCAAACGCTACACCGGAGCTTCTAGTCACAGGGTATTGGGAGTAACGTTCATTTGCATGAGTTCTATGAAGGCTACATGCGGTTCGATTTTTTGTTTTGCTGCATCGTTTAAGATGGATTCTATTTTGTCTATTTCTGTGCTGTTGAGTACTCTGGCTGCTTTGATAGCCAAGCCTCTTTGAAAGGCTTTGTAATCGGGATTTAGGCTGTCATCTAAAATTTGTGCTATAGCTACATCCAAAGGCATTGACCTTAGCTCAAAGGTTCTGCCTGTTCCTCGAATGTGTGGTGGGGCAGTGGTATCGCTTTCAAAAGGTTTCATTATTTTTGCTGCATATGCAAAGTCTTTGCCGGGTCCATTTGCAAATCTAAATGCTGCGCTAACAGCCAAGCGCCAATCGTTGGGAAAGGTTTTTACACCGCGGCGCAAAAGTGCGTAATCAGTGGTATCTTGCTCACTGCTTGCTGTTATTGCCACCACAAATGTATATGGGGTTTTAAACAGACTATCCAACCTTGTTGAGGCATCAGCCAAGTGCGAAAGCCATTTGAATGATTTTCCGTCGAACATTGTTTCGCTATATGCTATAATGCCGCCTATCCAAAACAAGCTTGCAGCGGTGGAGTTGTGCCCAAGCGACATCCATTTAGCGGCTTCGGCGCGAGGCACAAAGGCGCCAGCTTCTTTTATTTCCGGCAAATCCGGAGATTTGATAAAACCAAAAAGTGCAAGAGACGAAGCAACTACAGCCGCCAAAAACAACATTGCATATTTTTTCAAGTCCAGCATCGACAATCCATCTCAAATACCCACAACAAGATTCGAACTTGTGACCCACTGCTTAGAAGGCAGTTGCTCTATCCAACTGAGCTATGCGGGCGAGTATTGTTTTTCGCTCTTTGAACGATTCTGTTGTAATGTAGAAAATTTTTAAGCTGTCAAAACTAATCTGCCGTTGCCAATAATGTAAATAAGCAGCCAATCTGGTGTAATATGACATTCACGATAGCCAATATAGTTACCCGCGCAACTCAGAAAAAAAGATATAGGACTTTCCATGGATTAGTAGGGACCTTAGGATAAAAAACTAACAAAAGTATACAAAATTTAGATGCGTTGGCCCTGTGGACATGGCCGCGTTGCATAACCACGCTGCTTCTATTTTCCTATATTACCCCTGATATGGCACAAGAGCGCACATTGGTATCTTTTGATTGGGCAATAAAATATTTGCTTAAGAATAAAGCGGACTATGTTGTTTTAGAGGGCTTTTTAACTACTCTTTTGGGTAAAGAAATCAAAATCAAAAGTTTGCCGGATAGCGAAAGCGGCAAAAGATTGGCAGATGACAAAGTTAACAGGGTTGATGTGCTGGCAGAGGAAGAAGATGGTTCGCTGGTAATAGTGGAGTTGCAGTTTACCCCTGAAATAGATTATTTTCACCGTATGCTTTTTGGTTCCAGCAAGTCTATTGTTGAGTATCTTGGCGAGGGCATGCCTTATTCAGAGGTGCGCAAGGTTTATTCTATTAACATAGT
>JAITUM010000183.1 GCA_031286305.1 Candidatus Fibrimonadaceae bacterium
TCGGTTTATTACCAAACAGCTTTAACAGGGTTTTATTATGAAAGCGGAAAAATATCTGTTGATAATCTGGTTCAAAATTTAATGGGAGCAGTAGTAAAAGAAAACCGTGACGATGTTCAAAAACTAAAATCATACTTTAACACTGTGGTTAAAAACCGGAGTAAGGAAAAAGGCGGTATTTTAGGAGCAAGCGATACTTTTATTGACACATTAAAAACAGACATTTATGATTGGGCAGATACATCCCGAGGCGCCCTTGCTTCTGATGCAGTGCGCGCTATGGCGCTTCAAGGAGGCAATTTAGCGCTTATGACAGTGGATGCAATATCAAAGAAATTTAACAACAAGATGGTTAAGCGAGCTGGGGAAGAGGCTTTTCTTTTTGCCGCTCAACAGCTTAGGATAGACCCGGAAGTTTTAGGCGACCGCATTGTGCCAAATCTTGGATTTAATAACAAAGGCGAACATATTATTGACTATGGCAGCCGCAGTTTTACTGCTACAATTACCCCCAGCCTACAAATAGATCTGAAAAACGCCGAGGGCAAAACAAGAAAAACGCTTCCAGCCCCCGGCGCAAATGACGACCAGGAAAAAGCCTCCGTTGCAAAACAAGCTTTTACGGCTATGAAAAAAAATCTTAAATCTGTTGTGTCAATTCAAAACATGCGTCTGGAAATGGCGCTTGCTTCTAACCGCATTTGGACTAAAGAAGAGTGGGAAAAACTTTTTGTTGAAAATCCAATTATGAATATGTTTGCCATAGGCCTTATCTGGGGCAAATACGATGCAAAAGGAAAACTTCTTGAAAGCTTCCGTTATATGGAAGACGGCAGCTTTACCAATGTTAATGAAGACGAAGTTAAATTCGATAGCAATGCAGCTATCGGCTTGTGCCACCCGCTCGATTTAGGAGACAAACTTATTGCCGCCTGGACGCAACAACTGACTGATTATGAAATCAAACAGCCTGTAGAACAATTAAGCCGCAAAGTGTTTATTCTTACAGAGGATAAAAAAACCTGTACCTCTATTACGGAGTTTGGGGGAGCGGTCGTATACGCTGTGTCTCTTCTTGGAAAACTGCAAAAACTTGGCTGGCGTAAAGGCTCAGTACAAGATGCCGGAGGTTATTCTAATTTTTATAAGGAATATAAAAAACAAGGCATAGGCGTCTGGCTTAATTTTAGCGGTACATACATTGGTGCAGACTCAGAAGAAGAAGTTACAGTGTATGATACGGTATTTTATAAAGCTGGCACAGTTGAATATGGCTCTTATATTTATGATAAAATAGAAGAAGCGCTTGTCTTGTCTGAAATACCGCCGCGGCTTTATAGTGAGATTTGTTATGATATTGAACGAGTTACTGCCAATCGTATAAAAACGGATGAAAACTGGGAGAAGGAGAGGGAATAAACCCAAATTTTCCATTAGAATAAGTCGTTGATTTATCCCAAATTTTCCGTTAGGATTAGAATGCTTTTAAAAAACCTTTTTTTAAAACCATTTTTTTAAAAAGGTCCGCCTGACCCCCTGATACCGCTCCGTAATGCTTTGGACAACAAAGGGTCGTATGAGTGGGGAGGGCGATGTTCATTCTTGCGGTTTTGATTTTAGCATTTTTACCCCGACAGTATGCCCACATGTCCCCCGTAAGCGGTCGCCGCTTATGGGGGACCGCAGGGGGCTACGTTATCGGGGCGTTACGGGGCAGAGCCCCGTCCCCAAAAAATTTTAAAGACTTCGATTTTGACTTTGATTTTGACCTTGATTTTTATGTTCCAATCCAATAGCTCGCCACCACAAGCGAAATCCCCATCCGCGCGTAGATATTTTTACATTTCATCATTCGGAATGAATTATATTTATATGGCAGAGGTCAAATAAAGATAGGAGGGATTCCAAAAATGAAAGAATTGCCGACAGGTTTGCAAGTATTTGAGCATATCCGCAGATCGGGTATGGTTTATGTTGATAAAACGGACATGATACACAAGATTGTATCCAGCGGCCGGAAGCAATTTTTCATGTCCCGCCCGCGCCGCTTCGGTAAAACGCTTTTGTGTTACACGCTCAACGCGCTGTTCAGCGGGAAGCGTGAACTGTTTGAGGGCTTGGCAATCTCAAAGACAGATTGGGCCTGGGAGAGTTATCCGGTTATTCATTTGGACATGAGCCAGGTGATTATTGATAATGGCACGGCCGTGGTCAGAAGTACACTGGTTGAATTGATAGACGATATCGCCCTTGAACACGAAATAGACCTGCGTGGAACGACAGAACCGGGAATAATGCTGAAAAGGCTAATTGTCGGCGCTTCCCAAAAACATGGCAAGCCGGCGGTTGTGATTGTAGACGAATACGACAGTCCTTTTGTGGAGTTTTTCAACAAACCGGCTATGGCGGAGGAAATACGCGGTATAATGAGGGGTTGCTATTCTCAGTTGAAAGCGAATGAATCACATTTGAGGTTTTTATTTTTGACCGGAATTTCCAAATTCACCAAAGCCGGCGTTTTCTCAAAGCTGAACAACCTCAACGACCTGTCGATGGACAAAAAATTCGGCGCTATGCTCGGGTACACGGAGGAAGAACTGCAAGAATATTTCAGCGACCGCCTCGATCTCGTCGCGAAAGACCGCAATATACCAGTCGATGAATTAATCGACAAAATAGAGCGTCACTATAACGGTTTTTGCTTCGATGGGATTCAGAAAGTGTACTGCCCGTTTTCAATACTTAATTTTTTCGAAAGCGGCGAGTTTTTGAACTTTTGGATGAAGAGCGGCAGTACAAAATTGATTGCCGATTACATGAGAGGCCGGAGCCTGACAGTCGAACAATTCCGCGGCATGCCCGTTTCATTGAATTTTGCGCACGATCCCGGCGAGATCGAATCCGCCCCGCCCGAGAGCTTTCTATATCAGGCCGGGTACCTTACGCTCCGCGACAGAACCGGCGACGAGT
>JAITUM010000211.1 GCA_031286305.1 Candidatus Fibrimonadaceae bacterium
AGGGAGTTTCTATCTAATGGTTATTCTTTAAAGGAATCTATAGAGAAATCTGTTGTTTATTGTATAGAAAAAGGTATTTTGCGAGATTACTTGCAGCAACATTCGTCGGAGGTAGTGAACATGCTTTTCACAGAATTTAAGTTGGCAGATGCCAAAGCCGTTTGGATGGCGGAGGGCGAGGCTCGAGGTGAGGCTCGTGGTGAAGCTCGAGGCGAGGCTCGTGGTGAAGCTCGAGGTGAGGCTTGGTCCGGCTCGAGGTGAAGCCCGAGGTAAGGTTTTGGGAATGCAGAATCTGTTAGCTCTTTTGGAGAGCGGCGTTTCCTTGGCAGATGCGAAACGGAAGCTAGGAATTTCTAGTTTGACCAAAGCCGAACCGCGTAAAATGAAAATTTAACAAGCACCCCGAGCAAAAGAATTATTAGCGAAAATACAACAGATATTGTTAAAAAGTTCAATATAAATGCGCTTGCGGTAAAACAATAGTTTGTTAACAATAACATCGCATCATTTTTTACAAAATAAAGTATGGCGTTGGTTATTAAGAGTGTTAGCACAATAAAGCCAAACCCTACCCAACTTGATTTTATATCCGCTACGCTTAACGACATGTGCAATGCTATTGAACAGGCTGGAACCATGAATGCCCACCACCGCCAGTTGCTCAATTCAGAGAAAGAATAAAAAGTAAGCAATATTTGAGAAAAATCTGCACTATTTTTGAATGCTTCGAAAAAATTAGGCAAAAGCCAAAACATCAATAGCAACAGCACCGTGCTACCAAACAGAATCGGACCGAAACCTATGAAAAAATTTCCAATTTGATGATATATGCTTCTTCTGTTGTATAAGTGACGAACATAACCAAGCGTTCCGTCAGCACTATTCGGTTGATACAGTTTTATTTCAACGATCTTATGCCTGAAAATTATGCAAAACAACGCATGACCAATTTCGTGGACTGGTACTCCTATAAAACCTGTTGCCATACAAGCGATACGTCCAAATTTATAACCGACGAGTTTATAGAAAGCTCTATTCGTTAACCCCACGATGAGTCCAAATACAGCTATAAGCCCAACGGTGAAAGTGAGCTGGTAGCAGGTATTTTTGAGGATTGCTATGGTGATGTTCATCACGCCACTCCTCAGTTTTTATCGTAGTCGTTTTGTTATTTTTGATTCCGTACTACATTTTTCATAATTCGCGCACCTCTGCCAATTACCACCCTTGCAGTAATGTTTTACCTGGTACTCTTCGTTAGAGCCTTGGTAAGTATCGTATATATTGCACCTATTATAAGATGCTTGGAAATATGGACACATGATGTACCTCCTTAATGTTTGTGGAACCTTGTGAAATGTTCTTCCCAACACTATGCTAGAAAGAACAAACTGAAAACGAGTGAGTTCCATTAACCCGAAAACAGTGTTAAGAAATTATAGAAATAAAATTTTAAAAGCATCGAAAATAGCACTATCTTCACTCATAATGTATCTCCTCGTTTTGATTGTGAAACCTTTTATTAAGTCTTCCAACAACTTTGTCCAATACTTTCCGAACAAACATATTAATACGTTGCACTCCTTTTAACCTTTCTGCAATAGGAGGACTAAAACAATAGTATAGAGATATGAATAAACGGCCAAAAACAGAAGGTGAAAGCATCTCATCTCTAAATCGCCTTAGGCATAGTACTTCGGGAGCATCGTAGGAACCGTAAACTGCTGTGGCAACGTAGCAGCCGCTAGAAGGTTTTGCAGATTCCTCAAAAATCGAAGATCCTGAAGTAGCAACCGCACCACCTTCCCAACCACTAGACAGGCTAGAATCCAGCGTGCTCCCTGGCCCAAAAGTAGTATCCCTGTACTTAGCAACTGTGCGCCCTGCATTAGATAAAACGCACACAGCATGACCTCTATAATTACCTTTTGTTACTCTGTTAGCATTATTATCTCCTGTGAGGCCGTAAATAGTCCCACCAGTCTTGATAAAACTACCTTTACCATTTTCACCTATTGCTATTGTCACGCCGCCACCAGACTCTCCGACTACATTGCCAAAAATCTTTCCGTCTTCCATTGTAAAGTTTCCAGTCACATACAAGCCACCACCACCGCCACAACCAGGACTGGCTATATTGCCAAAAATCTCTCCACCCTTCATTGTGAAATTTCCATTCACATACACTCCACCGCCACCAAAAATGGCATTGGCTCCATTACTGAAAATTTTACCACCTTCCATAGTAAAACTTCCGTCCACAGACACTCCGCCGCCACCACAGCTAAAACCTGAGACTACATTACGAGAAATTTCCCCGCCTTTCATAACAAAGCTTCCGTTATTATTTACATCTACTCCGCCACCAGTATTACCTTTAATCTTTGCACCAGCATTCATTATCAAGATTCCGTTGCCTTTTATATTAACAAGCGGATTGCTGTTTTTATTATGGCCTTGCAATGTAACGTCACTATCCAATATAAGAGTAATACCAGACTCTACTGTAAATAGCGATCCATTCCCTTCAAGCGAGATGATTTTTTCCCCATCGCCTACAAGCCGTACTATGATATTACTTTTGTCTGAAAATGAAAGTATTTGCGGTCCAATACTTTCATCGTTGGTTACTACGATAGTATATTCTTTATCGTTTTCTGCATTTGCTTGAAGTTCTTGTAATTTTTGTTTTAAAGATGTTCCAGACAATGTTTGAGACGAAGATTCGCTGCTTTGAGCAGTATTTACACTTGAAAAACATTGTACCATCGCCATATTCCCATTTTCTTTTGCAAAATATAGTGGCGTTAAACCATCATTGTTTTTCACGTTGGCATTCGCTCCGGCAGAAACAAGAATTTTGGCCAATTCAAGATTATTCTTAATTGCTGCACCATGAAGCGGAGTTATTCCATTATTATCTCTTGCATTTACATCTGCTCCAGCATCAACGAGAATTTTAGTAAGTTCAACGTTCTCTGCATATATAGCAAAACTAAGCGAAGTCAAACCTTTATCGCACTTCACATTTACATCCGCTCCTGCGGTAATAAGGATTTTTGTAAATTCAATATTCCCATTCATTATTGCTGCTTGAAGCGGTGCTGTCCCACCATTATCTTTTGCATTAACATTTGCCTTTCCTTCGGAAACGAGAAATTTAATAATTTCTATGCTTTTGCCATTACTTACCAAAGTACGAAGTGGAGTTCCACCATTCTGTTCATCTCTCGCTTCAACATCTGCCTTTCCCTCCAAAACAAGGAATCTAACAAGTTCAATACTCTCTCCCGTTGCGGCGTTATGAAGTGGCGTATAGCCCCATTTATTAGTAGCATTTACCTTCGCCCCATTAGAAATAAGAATTTTAGCAACTTCAACATTATTATTGTATGTTGCAGCCAAGTGAAGCGGAGTTTTTCCGTCTGCCTCTTCCATGTTAACGTTTGAACCTTTAGAAACAAGAAATTTGACTACTTCAAGACTCTCATTGCTCACTGCCACATGGAGCGCAGTTTGACCATACTCATCCTGCGTATTAACATCCACTCCTTTCTCTTCCAAAAAATACTTCAGATCCTCAATGGTTCCTTTTTCAGCGGCTTCGAAAATGTCTGTGAAACTCATATTTTTTTTCCTTATTAAACTTCAAAACCTGTCACTCGGCCTGAATATGACCTATTATCAATACTGAATTCTCCCACCTTACTGCCGTTGGAATCGAAAACATGGTACAAATTCGTAATATGAACAAACGGTTCATTAGCTTTGAAGCTGGGGCTATCAAAAGCACGAAGCTCAAGTGAACCAGCCCACCCTGTGCTGACATCATACCATTGACTGTCAATTTTTACGCGCCTTGGGATCTTTTTCATATTTTTCTCCTAAAGAAATTTTATCTAATGCAAGAAATTATACAAACAAAATTTTAAAAAAGTTGAAAAAATGCAATTTATTTTAGGAAAACAAGAATAAAAATCTATCCATGCTATGTTTTAACGCTTTTGTAATGATAATTGCCTTTATTTTTTTTGCTTTGGTTTTAATAAATAGCCTATAAGTGCACCTAAAATAACACCTATTGCGATTGAAATTTCAAGGGGAGCGGAAGAGAGTAAAACAAGAAACATAAAGACTAATGGACCTCCAATGAAGATCCATAAGAAAAGTATTAAACATCTAGCATCTACTATACTCATAAGAAAAATGCCAACGGCTAGCGAAAATCCAGCTGTGATAAGCATGGAAAAACCTGAGCCTCCGTTAGAATTTACTATTGCCAAGAGTGTGAAAATTATCCCGCCGATAACTCCGCCTAATATAGGACTAAGTTTTTTCCAAAATTTCAATTTCTTTTCTGCCGCTGCTGCCTGCGCATTACGTTCTGGTTCCTCCAAATACCAAATCATATCCTTATTTCCTAAAGACCTCGCATAGCTAAGTAGCTGATCATCTTGATTAGCCCCAGCAGAAACAAGAATCTTAAAAATTTCAACATTCCCTACATGTATTGCAGCACTTAACGGAGTTCGGCCATCTTTATCTTTCGCATTAACATCAGCTCCCGAAGAAATAAGAATTTTTATACATTCTATTGCCTTAGTATTTATCGCAAAATTAAGCATTGTGTTACTACCGGTTTTAGCATTAATATCTGCTCCTAAATCTATGAGGGTTTTGACAAGCCCTGCATTTTCAGCAATTATCGCAATACCAAGCACAGGCATGCCATCAGAAGTTTTTGAATTAACATCCGCCCCCGCAGAAACGAGAAATTTGACAATTTCAGAATGCCTATATGCCGCCACATGTAGAGGTGTTTGACCCTCATTATCTTTTGCGTTAAAGTCTGCGCCTGCAGAAATCAGAGCTTTGGCAGCTTCAACATGCCCTTCATATGCCACTGCATGTAAAGGCGTTGCACCTGTATCACTACCACTTGTTGCATTAATATCAGCTCCAGCAGAAATAAGAATTTTGATAACTTCAACATACCCATCCATTGCAGCCACGTGAAGCGGCGTATGACCTGAATTAATTTTCGCATTAACATCTGCCCCAGCAGAAATAAGAATTTTAGCAAAATCAGAGTTTCCCTTAAGTGCTGCCTTATGGAGCGATGTAACATTATCCTTGTTTTTCGCATTAACATCTGCTCCGCAAGAAACAAGATATTTCAAAATCTCGACGTTAGAATTGTATTCTGCTGCTTCATGCAATGGTATAATGTCATAGTTATTTTTTAAATTAACATTTGCTCCTTGAGAAACAAGGTACTTGAATACTTCAACATTAGTATTGCCCTGCGCTGCAGCGTGCAATGGTGTTTTACCGGAATCGCTTTTCGCATTAACATCGACACCTTTAGAAACAAGATACTTTAAAACTTCAACATCGGAGTTGTTCTTAGCGGCATGGTGCAACAGTGTCCAATTATTTTTGTCTTTCACATTGACACCTACGCCTATTTCTTCAACAAGCCGCTTCACATTTTCAACGGCCCCTTCTTTAGCCGCATCAAAAATATTTTGAACTCTGCCATCAACTGACACAACATCGTTTATATTAGAAAGATATTGAATCATTGCCGTCTGCCCCATTTGCTTTGCTAAATCAAGCGGTGTAAACCCTTTTCCAGTGCTTCTAATGTTGATATTGGCTCCAGCAGAAATAAGAATTTTGGCAATTTCTAGAAAACCATTATTTGCAGCAGCATGCAACGGAGTAAGGCCATTATTTTCCACTACATTAACATTAGCTCCATTTGAAACAAGAACTTCGGTAACTCCAATGTTTCCAGCTAGAGCAGCTACATGAAGCGGAGTGAGGCCGCCGTAATTTTCTACAATATTCACATTGGCTCCCATGGAAACAAGAACCTTGGCTATTTCAGTATTGCCAGAATGCCCTGCTGCATAATGGAGCAAAGCTAATCCTCCATCGTTTCGGGTGTTTATGTCTCTAGCACTAACATTAGCTTCAATATAACGTCTAATATCCTCAACGGATTTTCTTCTAACATCAGAAAAAATATCTGCTATCATAATATTTATTTCAAACCTCGTTTTGATTATGTTTTTTTTTATTAAGTCTTCCAACAACTTTGTCCAATACTTTCCGAACAAACATATTAATACGTTGCGCTTCTTTTAACCTTTCCGCAATAGGTGGACTAAAGCGATAATACAGCGATATGAACAAGCGACCAAAAATGGAAGGCACAAGCACCTTATCTCTAAATTGCCTTAGACATAATACTTCGGGAGCATCGTAGGAGCCGTAAACTGCTGTGGCAACGTAGCAGCCTTCAAGGTCTTTAAGACGTGTTTGAGAATCTTTGAAGCCTTGTTCTGCCGCTTTGCTAAACCAATATTTTGCCTTTTCTTTGCTTTGATAAACGCCTGCTCCGTGTTGATAAAGATTAGCAAGATTATACTGAGCTGCCGCAAAACCTTGTTCGGCTGCTTTTGCATACCAATATGCTGCCGTCTTCGAACAACTCTGTACACCTCTTCCAAATTGATAGCTTACTCCAAGGTTATATTGCGCTGGTGCCTCACCTTGCTCAGCAGCTTGGATAAAATATTCTATTCCATTTGCCATTTTAACTTCTCCTTTTTTAGGAACCACTAAAGAATTATAGAAACAAAATTCCAAAAACGTTGAAAAAACACGATTTATTTCCAAAAAACGAGAATAAAAATGTTCACGCCATTCCATTTGCTCTTCTGGACTACCTAGTCTTCCGTTACAAAATCTACAAAAAAAATCAATTCTGAAAATTCTACTATTCTGCGAATTCTGGTTCTGACAATAAGATTAGAAAAACATAAGCCATCGTATGTCATTTTTTTTCATTTTGGTTTTAATAAATAGCCTATAGCCGCACCTAAAATAACACCTATTGCGATTGAAATTTCAAAGGGAACATAAGAGAGTAAAACAACTAGAGCTATCACAATAAATGCACCGATTGTCCATCCAATGAAAATCCAGAAGGAAAGTATTAAGCAACCGTCATCACCAGGAAGGCTCACTATTTTTGTATCCACTATATGCATAAAAAAAATGCCAACAGCTAACGAAAATCCAGCTATGATAAGCATGGAAAAATTCGAACTTCCATGAGGATCTACCATTGTCAATAGTGCGAAAATTATTCCACCGATAATCACACCTAATATAGGACTAAATTTTTGCCAAAATTTCAGTTTTTTTTCCCGTTTCTTTTCTTCTTCAATTTCACGCTGAGCATACTCTACTTCTCTTTTCTGTTTTTCTTGTTCTGCCTTTTCTTGCTTTTCTTTTTTTTCAAGAGCAAGACAATGTATAAATACATGCTGCCCCATAGTAACTGAAGAGGGTATATTCACCCGTAAAAGACTGTAACAGCTACTGAATGCTCCATCTCCAATAGAAGTAACTGAGGAAGGTATATCTATGCTTGTCAAACTCCTGCAACTTGAGAATGCGTCATTTCCAATAGAAGTAACCAAAGGAGGTATATCTATGCGACATAAACTATGACAGTTCACAAATGTACTCTCTTCAATAGAAGTAATGAAAGAAGGTAGTTCTATTTTTGACAAGCGCTTGCAATCCTCGAATGCACCTTTTCCAATAGAAGTAACTGAGGAAGGTAGTTCTATTCTTGGCAAACGCTTGCAACCCCGAAATGCGTTATTTCCAATAGAAGTAACTGAAGGAGGTATGTCTATGCTTATCAATTTTTCACAACCCCAGAATGCGGCCTCTCCAATACTAACAACGCCTTGGGGAATATAAACAAATTCTAATTCAGAATGATTTTTAAAGACCCAAGACCCAATAGCAACAACTGGCTTTCCCTCAATTGTCTCAGGAATATCAACGAATTGCGAAATACCATGATCTAAGAAACGAACAATTATTACGCTACCATTTTCCGTGTTTGCAACTTGAAATTTCATGCTCAATTACCTTCTCTAGTTGTTGCTCAATAAGGCCTATGGCCTTTATTCTCTTATCACAGCTCAATAGCCGTCACGCTACCTGAGTAACTTGAATATGTACCAGTATCAAATTCTCCCACTTTATTGCCATTGGTATCACGGACATGATAAACATTGGGGTGCAAAACAGGATACGGTTTTTCTGTCTTGTATTTTACAGGACCGCCATACTCCTTCAGCTCAAGCGTACCTGCCCATGCTTCAGAAACTTCGTGCCATCTACCACTGATTTGCACACGTTTTGGAATTCTTCCACTCATATTTTTTTCTCCTAAAGGAACTTTATCTAATGCAAGAGATTATAGAAACAAAGTTTTTAAAACGTTGAAAAAATGTCATTTATTTCAGAAAAACGAAAATAAAAATCATCTCTTCATAATTTTAAGTCATTTATTGCATTATCAAATACAATAACCTCCTTATATCTCAATAGTAGACACGTAACTCATAATGCTCCACTAGCACGTAACCATTCTGCGGCTTCCATTTGATCATTTTTGATAGCAAACTCCAAAGGAGTCATGTCGCCTTGAGCTTTCAAATTTATTTTAGCACCTAAAGTCTTCAAGCATTTCATAGTCTCTATATGGCCTTCCGATACCGCGATGAATATGGGAGTCATACCATTTCTAGATTCTGCGTTTACATTAGCACCTAAAGTTGCCAAACACTCTATGCTTTCTGTTTGTCCGCATCCAGCAGCTGGAAACATGGCTGTCATACCAAAGTTATCGTTTGCATTTACATCGGCACCAAGAGCCACCAAGCATTTTATACTCTCCACTTGCCCAGCCATAGCCGCCCAATACATAGGTGCTGCACCATTATTATCTTTTGCCATTATATCAGCTTTCAAAGCCGCTAAACATTTTATGCTTTCTACTTGACCACACATAGCTGCTAAAAATATAGGAGTTCTACCCTCATTATCTTTCGCTTCTAAATCTGCATCCAATCCGTTCAAGTATTTTATACTCTCTATTTGACCAGCTTCAGCAGCACAACCTATAGGTGTCACACCGACATCATCTTTCACATTCACATCGGCTTTTAACTCCACCAAACATTTCATGCTCTCTATTTGACCAACATGAGCAGCCAAATGCATTGCTGTCCTGCCAACATCATTCTTTGCATTTACATCGGCAGCTCGTTCCTTCACAAGCCACTCCAATGCTTTAGTATGTCCACCGCAGGCAAGGATAAATAAAGCTGTTTGTCCGCTGTTGTTTTTTGCTTCCACTTTGGCTCCTCGGGTCACCAGCCATTGCATAGCTTCAAGATGCCCTCCATAAGCAGCAAAATGCAAAAGCGTTTCGCCTTCTTCATCCTTTGTGTCTATATCTGCAGTTAAATCAGGTCGTTGACTTATGATAAACGCCATAGCATCCGTGCGTTTCTCAGCCACAGCTAAGGTCATAAGCGTGACGAAATTTGCTGCTTTACCAAGCAGATCCATTTGTTTTTTAATCCAAACGAGTGTAACTTCGGTAATAGTACTATCTTCGCTCATAATGTATCTCCGTATTTTGACTATGAAATTTTCTATTAAGCTTTGCAACAACTTTGTCCAATACTTTCCGAACAAACATATTAATATGCTGCACTTTTTTCAGCCTTTCTGCAATTGAAGGGCTAAAACTATAATATAACGATATGAATAAACGACCTAAAACAGAAGGCGCAAGTACTTCATCTCTAAATCGCCTTAAACATAATGCCTCGGGTGCATCATAAGAACCGTAAACTGCTGTAGCAATATAACAACCACCAGATGCCTTGCTGCTTGTTGATGAAGAAGAAGCACTATCACCTTTTAATTCTCTAATGGCTTCCTGCACCATTGTTGCTTTTGCGTTGCCAGGATCAAGTTCAAGAAATTTCTCAAAGTCACGGATAGCATCTTGCGTGTTGCCTAGCTGCGAATGGAGAAAAGCCCGCTTGGCGTATGCTTCTGTATTTTCAGGAGCTAATTCAATGACCTTATTATAATCTTCAAGAGCTTTTGCTAACTCACCCATATTTGCATATGCAATTCCGCGATTATAGTAGGGCTCTACATCACCTGATGAAAGTTCAATGGCTTTGGCACAATCATCAACAGCCTTTTGCGGCTCTTTCATTCTTAAGTATATACTTGCGCGATTACTGTACGCAGTAGCGTGGCTAGCATCAAGTTCAATTATTTTACTGAAATCAACAAGGGCTTTGTCTGGTTCATTTAAATTAGCATACACCATTCCACGCTGAAAATGCAACTCAGGATCATTAGGAGCAAGCATAATAGCTTTTTCAAAGTCTTTAAGGGCTTTCTGCGAATCTCCAGCTATTTCTAAAAGAAGAATACCTCGAGCAAAGTAAGCCTCAGGAAAATTTTGTTCTTTTTGAATGCAGTTGTCAAGGTATCCTATTGCCGCCTCCAAACCTCCATCATCATATGCAGATTTTGCTTGAGAAAACAAGTCCTCATATTTGTCTTTTTCCACCTACCATCCCTCGTTTTAAGCGACTATTTTTTGGGTTAAAGGTGCATCTGCCAATTCTATGTTGTCCTTTGCGTTTTCAGCTCTCACAACAAATCCTCCAACTAAGAAAGGAGCTCCACAGTCTGTCGAAAGGTTCAAAACCTCTATGCCAAAATCATACCAATGCCTGCTTTTTGTCTTAACCTCAATGAGTTTGCCGGCAGTTCCAATCAAGCGATCGCCAATTTTTACATCAAACGCAACTTTCCATTTTGGCACGTATAAATCGCCTTCACTGCTTTCGGCGACCATAAGAGGATGCGTTGCTGAAACCAGCATGGTGTTATTAAAGTACATTATGTCATTTACCGTATATTTATGTATCCCTGTTACGGCGGTATATTGCAATTTTTTTCGCCCCACATCCCAAGAACTAATCTTGTCGCCAATTTTAAGTGAACCGATAGGAGAATATGCTTCGGAGTGCGTATGTACAAGCTCTGACTTTGGAAAACAGCCTGTCATATATATTAGCCGCACGCCGGAGTTATTAGGATAATCACTCCTGTGCGCTTTTAGTACGCCGGGATTATCAGGATAATTAGTCGTCTCCCCAACAAGCATTACTCCAGGGTTGTTAGGGTATGTGCTTGGATGTACAAGTTGTACACCTGAATTATTAGGATAATTACTCCAATAAATAGGGCGCGCATTATTCATATTAGACATAAACAAATCTCCGTCGTTTTGTGAAACCACTGGAAGATTATAGAAACAATGTTTTAAAAAAGTTGAAAAAATGCGATTTATTTTAGAAAATGAAAATAAAAAAGTTGCTTTATGGTATTTAACCTATTTAATGCCCTTCCAATCCACAACGTTTTTCTTTTTGATACAGAACTGGAAGATATATTGTAGGGTATTTTGCGTGAATGATACGGGTTTTGGTTTGGGAAAATTTTCTATATTAAAGAGAAAGAGGTGCATTATGCAATTTTTGTCCGTCCGTGAATTCTCCAAGTCGCCACAGGCGACTCTAGCCTCCCTTTCCAAAAATGGAAAAGCTGTCTTAACAAACAACGGCAAACCTACTGCGTTAATACTTTATACGGACGAATTCACCTTCGAAGACACCTTGCTTGATTTAAGAAAATTAAAAGCGAAAAGAGATTTATTTGATTTGCAAATGCAATCTATAGAAAATGGCACAAGCGAAATAACCATGGATGAAATTAATGAAGAAGTAAAGTGCAACAGCAAACAACAGTAGTAAAGGAATGGTGCGGGTTTTGGTTATTTGATAAAATAATCTTAATACTCCATCAACAATTCTAAAATTTTATTTGATAAATGTTCAAACTCTTCTTTTGCTTTTTCAATGTTTTCAACTGTGCCGAATTGCATAGCTTCTGCTTTTACAGGGTCTATGTCAAAAATCGCCTGGGCAGTTTCATGTGCTAAAGACGGCAATCTGCCGTAATCTTGAATGTCGCCTATTGATTCAGCGCAACTTTGCATTACCAATCCGTTTTTGCAATGTTTTTCCGACAAATATTTTTTAACCAAACCTGGAATTTGCTCTATGAAATTTCTATGGTCTCGTATTGGCTTTTTGCCGTAAACATTGTAAGAATTTAAAATATAACCTATAAACAAAGCGTCACCGTTTAGCACAAATTTATTTTCAATATCATCTGAAAGCGCAAGACCTGTGTTTTTCCATTTTATTTTCCATTCCTCAAATATTTTCCCTAAATTCTCAATACCTTGCAAAGAAAAAGCATCTGGCATAACAGGCACGGCAAAATAATCTGTTCCCAGCAGAATTATTCTGTTCAAAAGCCCTAATGTTGGCGAAGTATCTATAATGAATATATCTATAGCATCTGCCGAATTCATACCTTTTTCTTTTAAAAACCTGTTTATAGCACTAATTTGAAAATAGCCAATTTTATCACCAGCCGCTGCAGAATTATAAGCTGTTGATAAAAGATTTTCGTATTTGGAAAGACTCAAATCACCACGAAGTAAATAAAGATTTTCCTTTGCTCCATAAACTTTTTCCAAAGCAACAGAAAAATCAACATCTGCACCACCTTCTATAACACCTTTCAACACATCAAAAATAGTTTTGTTGTTGCTATTCGCAAAAAAATCATTTCCAAGAGCCAGCCTTGTTAAATTACATTGTGGATCCAAATCTATAAGAGCAGTTTTATAGCCTTTATTTGCAAATTTAACCGCCAAATTAAACGCAAGAGTCGTTTTGCCGACTCCGCCTTTGTTGTTAAACATTGTAATTTTTTTTGAACGGACAAACTTCATTTTCGTAATTACCTATTTAACACTCTTCCAATCCACAACATTCTTCTTCTTACTGCAAAACTTAACACCCAGCTTAATAATCTTCCTCGCAGGGCAACAACGGCGTGCCCCTACACCCACGCGCTTGTACGCAGTAGCATAACCTTTCTCTTCAATTTGTTTCAACGCGCTTCTAGCTCCCTCGTTAGGATAATCAAGAGTGTATGAAACACTTTCCTTATCATAACTTGATATGGTTAAATAGCCTTCATAATAAAGCTGAGGAAACGACACCTCACTAATTCTTTTATTCTTCCAGTTAAACAACCTGTCCGGCTGTTTCTTTACGTAATCAACCAAAAAACTTGGCGTTCCAGTTTCTATCCAAAATGGTTTGAAGGCAAAGGGGCTTAAAAAATGTTTTATTATGCTCGTTGGATTATATACGGAAACACCGCTGCTGGAAAAACGATAACCGTTGTAATAGCTTTTCAATTTGGCAAGGTATTCTTCTTTTGTTTTCAATTCTAAATATTTAAAGCCATCTTCAATTTCTACATCAAATTTTTTTTCCAATTCTTCTTGCGTTATTCCGCACAGAGCAGAAAAATTCGGATGCATGGAAATGAATAGTTTTTTTTCATTAGCGAAAAGCGATTCTAATGTTGAGCAGGTTAAACTCTTGCCGAACCTGCGGGGGCGGCTTAAGAAAGCAACCTTGTAATTATTTACCATATTGTAAATATGCAAAGTTTTGTCCACATAAACATCATAATCAAGCCGAACTTGACTAAAAGTTTGAACGCCGGAAGGCAGTTTGCGAGCTGTCATACTATATAAAATAGTAAATTTTACAAGCGAGTAGCAAAACAGCGCATTGAAAAGCATTGTGAGTAAAGCAATAATTCCAAAGGATTTGGTATTATACTTTTATGACTAACAAAAGATTCGTATTGCTTAATTGAAAAGTTACTCGATAAACCATGCAAAGTTTTAATAAATTCCTGTGAAACTCCCATTTCTAGCAAATGCACTATAGAAGATATTTTTAAACTTTTAAGCTTGGCTTTTTTATTTATTTGAGCATTTATAAGCGCTCTTTGAAAAGTTAGCTCGGCTTTTTTTACTGAAAATTGTAAAATATATTCCGAGTGTTTTAAATATGAATTTTGCTCCATAAAAATTAGGATTTTAGATGGAATTTTAAGCGAATTTAATTGTTCTTTCTTAAGATTTATCACATTTTTCATTTTGAAACCGGAATAAACAAGCATAAACAAAAGCTTGTTTCGAGTGTTTTTTTCTGCATTCAAAAGCTTTAATACTTCATCTTTTGTTAAAATTTGCACCTCATTTTCTTGTAATTTATTGCACGGTCTAACTAAATTCAAATTTCTTCCCATTAGTTTTTTAAACAAATATTTCAAGGCACTTATTGCCAAATTTTTATTTCTTGTATTAAGTTTTCTTAAATTAAAATATTTTTCAATATCGCATTCTGTTAGTTCATTTATATCATTTCTAAAATGTTCTAGAAAATTCTTTAGAACATGAAGGTAAAGCTTTTTTGTTTTCTCGCTTTTTTTGTCTTCAACCAAACACCTCTCCAAAGCAGCTAAAACATCATTCTGCTTCATATAAAACCTGCTCGCCAAAAAGGGTCAAAAAAGGAGGTGTATAAGTTAGGGGGGGGGGGGGGGGGGG
>JAITUM010000227.1 GCA_031286305.1 Candidatus Fibrimonadaceae bacterium
AATTCGGGAAGGCGTGCTCAAAGTTGCGGGATTGAGTGAAACATGTGGAAGCATTGAAAGGGGTGGAGAAAATTATTACCAAAAATGAAATGTTGTGAAAATAAGATGCGTTTGCCCTGGGGTCGGGGGAACTTGCACGAGAAGGTCTATTTTTAATTTGCTATATTATAAATCCTATGTTTGAAAGCAGAAAACAGGTATTTTGTGATTATTCGGTGAAACAGCGAGAGCTTCCACATAAAGGTCTGTTTTTGAAAAAGTGCCATCCAAGCATTTATCCACCGACTATTTCTTGCAATTCCTTAGTTTTCAGGGAGTTACGAAAGAAACGAACGGACTTTTTAACTTTGAAAAAATCGAAAAATGTGAGGGGCAAGGGAACTTGTCCTTTTTTATTTGGTCTAATTTAGGAGGGATTTATAATGCATAAATATTATTTGTTATTTTTGGGAGTGGTTGCGGTTTGTTTTTTGGGATGTAGTAAAGATAAGGCTTGGGTGGAAATAAAAAAAGAAGCTAACAAATTAAATATGGTAAAAATAAGCAAAAGTACTTACGAAAAAAATTGTAAAAGTGTCCAAAGCAAGATAGAAACGGCGAGAAATAAAAGAAGCAGCTCGATTTTAAACTCTATAGGCGACATCTATTTAGATTCCTTAGGTAATTTTGATTTTTACAAATTGTCAAAAGATTCTTTGGGTCTGTTTTGCGATGAGGCCTCTATTAGGGCTAAATATGGTCCATACAATATCAAGGTGTTTTTAGAAAATTCTCGTAATATGGATGGTTATATAAACGGAAAAACTAACTTCAAAAGAGATGTTTCTGAATTACTCCATGAAATAGCATCAATAAACGAAGGTTCAAAACAGGTTCTTTACCACATAAACAATAAAATAAATGAAAAGTATTCTGATGGAAAAATAGATGAAATAATAAAAAAATTAAGCTATTGGGATTTCAAAGATAGGGGCGGCGATACAGCAAGCAGAAAATTCATAATGTTTAAAAAAATGATAGACACTGCTCTCTCTGAAGCTAATGATTCGTCTTTGTCCATAATAATCTCCAATTTTAACATTTCTAAAGATAATTCTTGTGATAGTACACTTGCTGGATGTCGTCCTGAGGATTATATCAAATATGTAAGAGAAGTATCGGGAGGCATAAGAAATTCTTTGAAAAGACATCACAATTTATCTTTGCTAGTGCTAAGGCAAGAGAGTGATTTTTGGGATTGCTATTATGATATTAACGAAAAATGCTATATAGATTCGCACTCTAACGAAGGATATGTAAAAGAATGCATACCCAGAGAACAAAGTTATCGCTATGCTATAGCAATGCAGAATATGTGCGAAGAACAAGAAAAAGAAAGAAATTGCTATAAAAAAGAACCTAGGGATATAGAGGTGTGGAATGCAAGCGGAAGAGAAGCTGTAAGGATCTGTGCTAATTCTAAAAGCCGCATTAAAATAAACACGTCATTTCTTAGACCTTATTTTGTATGGATTTTGGGAACAAACCAACAAATTGAGCAAGTTTTAAAAACGCCATTCTTCACCAAAAAAAGCACGAATGATTCTCTTTGGCTTGCAAAATATATTAGAAATAATTCGGAATTAAAATTTAAGAAACTTGAAATAATACCTGATAAAGAGAACAAGAGTGTAAATATGCAAGAATTTGTTTATTATAGCATACATGAAGATTCCATAAATGTTATAAGAGCAAAAGATGATTCAAAATTAGAAATCCCAATTAGATTAAACTTTGGCATGGTTGCAGAAATACTTCCGGAAATTTATAAAGACAGCATAAATTATATATTGAATGACCAGAAACATTATTCCATAAAAAATGTGAAAGAACTTTCAAAAAATAACAGTAATAAATGGACTCATAGTCTTGTGGTAGATATGGTGCAAAATGATGAAAGCATAACAGCCCCCATACTTAAAGATACTCCATTTTTATTGACAACTATAAATGTAGAACGAGAAAGTTGGGTAAAAAATCATTCTTGGATAGCAAAATATTCCAGTGAAACAGATACTCTGTTTGCTGATATCTCAAAAACAAATGGCAATTATAATGCGAAGCAAACTCGAGGATTAAAAATTTTACTTGAAAATGTGTATAATGCCTTTTATGAGCAACCTTTAGATTCTTTTAAAATTAAAATAGGAGTAGGAAAATGAGCCCTAAATCTGTCGTTTGTTCCATTATTGCTTTATTGCAGGCTGGTCTTTTTTGCTTTGTAGGCACTGATTATCTAAACAATACTCATGCCGTAACAATAAATTATGTTTTTATATTGGTGCCATTTTTTATACCTATTGTTTTTATACTTTTTTTGTATAAAAAGTACGATAAGCCAGAAACTGTTGCAAACGGTACAAGCCTTTATTCGGCATTTAAATTTTTTGCAATTTCAAGTTCAGTAGCACTTTCTGCTTTAGTGGCGGGAGTTACATCGGGTGGCAATAGTTTATTTGAAATTAAAGTAATGTTGATTTCTTCAGTATATGCTTTGATATTTTCGATTATTTGGTTTGTGGCATTAACAGTAGTTGGGCAAAAATTTATTACCAAAGGTAGTTTAAAATACTGGCCTAAATAAGGAAAAAGGAGAAAGATATGTCTAAATTGTATATTCTTGCTATTGGTGGTTCCGGTGCTAGAGTTATTAGAAGCTTAACCATGCTTTTGGCTGCAACGCCCAAACTTGGAAGGTTTAGCGAAATTGTACCTGTTTTGATTGACGCAGATGAGACAAATGGCTCATTGAATAGAACGCGTGACATTTTGTTAAATTATGAAACTTTAAATGCCAATTTTTCGCCTAGTGGCTATTTTGCGACAAAAATAGAAAAATTGAATAAAAATTATATTCATTTAGTGAATGTTAAAAACGAAAGTAGTAGCCAGTTTAAAGATTATATAGATTTGAATGCTCTTGAAAGAAAGAGCGAAAAAGATAAAGACACAGCAAGGTTAATCAAACTTTTATTTTCTGGAAAAAGTAGCGCGGGAATTCCTCTTTTAGAACTGAATATGGATGAAGGCTTCCAGGGCAATCCAAATATAGGCTCTGTTGTGATGAGCGATTTCGCAGATAAATTTTTGAGTAGCATGCCTTTGCAGTCAGAAGATGAAATACTTTTTATAACATCTATTTTTGGCGGTACAGGTGCAGCCGGTTTTCCTGCTTTTTTAGCTAGAATGAGAAAGCCTACAACTCAGGCTAGAACAGATGAGGCTCAATTAATGGGAACAAAAGTTGGAGCTATTTCTTTACTACCATATTACGGTTTGCCGCAAGCAAAACATCAACACAATGGTTCGCATTTTGTTCCCAAAACAAAAAGTGCATTGAATTATTATCTTGGAAATATCTATTCTGACAAAGAAGAAAACGCTTTGAAGCAATTTAATGAATCGGATTTAGAACGTTTATATTATATAGCTCATGAGTATAATGCCAACCAACCTAAAAATGAACGAGGTGGTAAAACCGAGAATAATTCAAAATATGGTGGTCAGGATAATCCAGCTTTTTTTGCAGAATTTATGGCTGCGCTTGCGGTTTTTGATTATGTTGCTGACAATAACATTGAAAGAAAAAAAATCAAATTCAAAGAAATTGAGTATATCAAAAGAAATGCTGAGGATATAGGGATAAAAACAGGACATTTGGATGAAAATATAGAGAACTTAATTGGAGGTACTTTGAAAAAGCTGTCTCTGATGAGTCAATTTCTGAGCAAGAAATTTTTAGATGATGCTATTTCTAAAAAGTATGCTTGGACCAGAAATCTTGCTTTATCCGAGATGAATAGAGATGAAAAATTGGAACATTTTATGACAGAATTTAGCAATTGGGAAAACGAGTTAAAAACCACTGGGCAAAAATTTCATTGCCCTTCGGTGAATGTAGAGAATATTCATGCAAAATTGGATCAGGAATCCAAGCATTTAAATGGTACTGCTAATGGAATAAAATGCTTATTGGAAATTTTAAACAAAGAGAAAGTTGTATAAGGAGCAGTTATGGCAGAAAATCAAAATTTGCAGGCACAGGAAGTAACCAGAAAAATAAAAACAGGTTACGGTAAAATAGCTCAAGGTCCCAATTCTTTTGGATTTAATGAATTGAAAGGGGCTTATAAAGATGATTCTATAAGAGAAATAGCCGACAATACTCAGGGTAAAGCAGATGGTTTGCCTGTTGCAGTTCCAAGCCCCTTTGCTCTTTTAGATTTGCCTAGAGCTGCATTCAAAAATGCTTATACATATATTACATATGCAAAAGACCCAGCTATTTCAGCACCGGCTTCAGGATATGTGGTGGCCAGCCGGGAAGACTTCAGATTGGTAAGGCATGTTTTAGATATGGCTGAGCTATTTATTGAGTGCGCTAGCCAATTGAATTTTATTGAAATAAATCAAAGCAATATAGATAATTTGTTGTATTCTGAAAATGAACGGCATTTGAATTTGGGAAAAACTTTGGAAACGTTTAAACAAATGGATAAAAAATTTGGTTTTGTTGGTGGAAACAATGGATTTAAAATTTATTTAGTTGAATATAATGGCAAAATAATTGGCGGTACATCTAAAGAAACCATGTTCTTTGTTTCTAGAAGCTATGATGATTTGAGAGACGTAAGAATAACTGTAGGTGGAGAAGAAAGAGAGCTGTTTTCCGATAAATTTGCAAATTATGATTGCAACTATAAAAGGACTGAATTTTTAGAAGAGATAAAAGATGAATTTAGGAAAAGAGGAGAGAAATTTAAAAAATGGATAGTTGGTAAATTAGATGGCGATAATGTAACTCCAATAGGTTTGTACATTAATGAGTTAAATGGACTGTTTGGTGATGATAGAATTGTTGCTGCAAGAGAACCGGCAATAAAAATAACGAGTCTAAACGGAGTAAAAACAGCAGATCCAGCACAAATTGCTCTTAGTGATAACGGCTATGAATATATTCTAATTGATCTAAAAGATCAGTGTGTTAATGTTGAGCGTATTACAGATATAGAAAAGTTACAGGAAGTAAAGGAAAGACTGGTTAACCTTGCTCGAATAAGAGAAGAACAAAAGCTTGAATTACAAAATAGATTAAAAGATATAGACATAGATGATTTAAAAGAAGAATTAAGAAAATTGGAATATGAAGTGGGAATAGCAGAAACTAAATTTTTGAGAAATAAAATAAATAATTCTGAGATTTCAGATGTGAATAGGTCTATGCTTTTGCAGTGGTTAGAAAACGGTAGAGACTTTGCTGAAATAGAAGTGAAACTGAATGAGCTTGAAAGCAATAAAACTATTTTTGAAGATTTTCTTATTAAAATACCGTATAAATCTAGCGGTAACTTTAAGGTGTTGGAAATTGCAGGAGAAACATATCTCTATCCGATAAAGAAAAGTAAAGTTGAATATTATGTTAATTCTAAAACTGATCCTAAAATTACTGTTGCTAAAATTTCCGATAACTTAATTAAGATTATTATAGATGGTGTAGAAAAATGCTATGCAAAAGAGCATCCCGATCCTAGAACGGAACAGGGTTTGATTATTGAAACGGCTTTCGCCTTGCGTTTATTTCCGTTTATTGGTGGGGCAAAAGAATATAGAGTACTGCTAATAGAAGATCTTGCAAAAAAGAAAGCAGATAATTTAGATTCTAGTCTTTTTATTTCTTTTTACGCTTCAAATAAAAATGATATTTTTGAGACAGACTATCATCAGAAATCAAATATGAAAACTTCTTACTTAATGTTAAAACCTGAAATGCCTTCTTCTCCTATAGCTATAAATTTGAGTGCTAAATATAAAGATAAAGAATTTAATATTTATGTTCCTCCGAATTTCGGAAACAGGACATATACGCAGGGTGATAAAGATTATTCTTTTGCTATAGATTTTGGAACGACCAATACGCATATAGAGTTTTTAATTGGTAAGTTTAATTCTATTGATACAAGTGTTAAAACATTTGAATCATTTAGCTTAAAAGATCATGTAGCCACTTTGCTGGATTTAGACAATGTAAGAGAAGTAACTCGTAACAACTCTCCTTTAATAAGCAGTGCTATACAAAATGAGTTTTTGCCATTTAATATAGAAGAAAAGCATTTTCCGTTTAGAACATTATTATTGAAAAATGGCAATAACAAAGGATTCAATGTTAATTGTATAGGAAAATATGCGATTCCTCTTCAATACAAAGAAAATTTGGCTAGAGGAAAAATTTTCAGTAGTTTGAAATGGGTAGATCCGGATGGAGATCGTACAGAAGATGATACTATATATGAACATTTTCTGCGTGAAATAGTGTTTCTTTTGCATGCAAAAGTACTTTTAACCGATGGAAATTTAAAAACAACAAAAATATATTATTCCTCTCCGCTGGCTTTTGAAGATGATAAGCGTTTGTCTATTAAGAGTTTTTGGAGGAAACAGTATGAAGAGTTTTTTGAAGGAGATAATAATAATATAAAGGAAATTCCAGAATCCATTGCACCTCTTAAATATTTTTTAGGCAGCAAGAAAATAAATATTGAAAAAGGTCAACCAACATTGTGTATAGATATAGGCGGTGGTTCTACAGACAGTGTGGTTATTACAAGAGATGAAAATGATATTAATAAAATAGTTTTTCATACATCATTTAAATTTGCCGGCAATGATATTTTTGGAGGAACCTTAACCGATCCAAGTGACGTTCATTATAGTTTCCTCACAGAAAAATACTCTAAAATATACGGAAAAAAAGAAATCAAAGATAATAGCGATAAACTTGGCTTGCTATACAGTAGTGACAATAATGGTGAAATTTATGGCTCTCCCATATATGGTGATAAATTGAACAAAATCTACGAAGGTGAAGAGTTCAATGGAAATGTTTCCGGCGAAGTGAATTCTTATTTGTTTTCTCTGGAAGATTTGCTAAAAAGTAAAGGGCACAGTTATATGGAAAGGCTAAAAGATAATAAAAACATAAGAATTGTTTTTTTGTATTTCTTCTCGTCAATAATTTATAACTTGGCTAAAATGCTACAAAAAAGCTGGAAATCTACTAGCAGCATTCCTTTTATTACAAATGTTATTTTTAGCGGTAACGGTTCCAAAATTTTAGACATTTTGGGTCAAGAAAAGCTTAAACCTGTTATAAAGAATATTTTTGAGTGCGTCTATGGCAGAACAATGAGTGCTGAAGATGAAAAAAATCTCGAAATATGTTTTTATCCAAATGAAACAAAAGTACTAACAGCTAAGGGTTGTTTGATACCTTCAGAAGATAAAGATATAGGAATAAATCCGGATGGTGATGAGAAAAAAGTATTTGAAGATTGCAATAGAGATGAAATTTTAACTGAAATAGACGCTTTCAATAAATGCTTTGCGAAAATTATATCACAAGATATTATAATGAAGTCGTTTAGATTCCCAAAGGGTCAAAAGGAAAAATTTGAAGAGTTGACGAAAGATTTCAAATTCAGCAAGCACTTGACTCGCAACGAAGATCAGTTGTCTCTGCGTTCTTTTGAACCCTTACATTTGTTTATCTTAAAACTTTTCAAGGAGTTTCTAGAATGGAAAGAAACGGAAAAAGTAAAATTAGTCTAGTTTTAGCTTGTATATTTGTAATATATGGTGTAGTATTCGGAAATGATGTTTCAAGTGAAAACTGTAAAGGATACGACAGTATTAATTGTTCACTATTGAAAGAAAAACTTGAGATTATAAAAAATGGTTACTCATCATTTGAAAATCTAAATAAAAAACTAGATTCATATACATCATTAATTAATAAAATTTTTGTAATTTCTATAGGTCTTGTTGTAATTTCTATAGGTCTTGTAGTTTTATCTATAGTTAATCTATTTCGATTTCGCTCTATTATCAAGCGTATACATGATAGTAATAACTCAGAAAATGATATTGTAAAAGCTATTGATTCTGTTAAATCAAAAATTATACAAGAAAATAAAAATGATTTGAAGGAATTAAAAAAAGAATTTGAGTCTTTAATCAAAGGAAGTTCCGATGAATCTAGCGCAAACGTTGGAAAGCAACATGGACAAGAACAATCATCACTATCTTATGGCGGCTCTTTTAATACTCAAGAAAACGTTTTCAAACCGCCTATGGGAAAACCTGAGTTTCAGCAAAGAGAATTTTGGGTAAGTGCTCCATGGAAAGGGATTTTTACAGAAGATAATATATATAAAGTTTATAAATGCAAAATCAGCAAGGAAAATAAAGATGAGGCTGAATTTTATTTCAGCAATGATTCTTCTTGCAAAGACGCATATTTTGAAAATATAAAAGAAAGAATATACGATCTTGCCGAAATAGAAGGGCATGTTGATAAAAATAGTTCTATACACAATATAAGTTGTGGTATTTTAAAGCGTGCTAAAAATGATAGTAATAGTTGGGAACTTAAAAAGAAAGCAATTATCAAATTTTCTTAAATTATTATGAAGATAGAATTTTCCGCATATTTAATAATACTTTTTCTTCAAGGCTACTTTTTTTGGAAGACCCGCAAAAAAATCAATATTTTCTCTAATATTTTTTCACAAAGTGAACAGGATTTTAGCTTGGATGATGAAGAAGCGCAAGAGAATCCAAAAGCATCTTTAGGAGAATTTTGGGTAGGCGCCACGCGTAAACATATTTTTAATGAGGAAGCTGCACATAAAATTTACAGATGCAAAGTGAATCCAGAAAATGAAAATGAAGCTTATTTTTACTTAAGTGATGATCCACGCATTAAAGAAATATATTTTGAGAATGTAGGTGAAAGAATACATGATGTTGCTAAAGTAGAAGGTTATTTTTCTGAAGCAGTTTCTATAATAACTATAAAACCTGGCATTTTAAACCGAGATGGTGATGATTGGATGTTTATGGATGAGGCTATAGTTAAATTCGTTGATAACCATGTTTATAATCAAGAATACAAAAAAATAATAAAATCAATAAAAAATTATATAGGGTATAACGCCATAGCGATTCCGCTTTTAAGTGACGCAAGAAAAATAGTAGAAAGTCATATAGACAAGTTAGAAGATGAAATTAACCGTTCTATAACAACTCCATTGTATCTTGGTTTAATGGGAACTATTCTTGGCATTCTCATTGGACTATTTGGATATTCGGAAGGTACAGCCGGAACAGCTGGCATAACAGCTTTGATTGGTTCTGTGAAATGGGCCATGATATTTAGTTTCGCCGGTTTGGCTTTAACAGTTTGGAATTCTACTATGGAATTTAGCGGTGCAAAAAATAAATTGGAAGAAACGAAAGAACGGTTTTGCATTTTTTTACGAAATTCTGGCAAATTTCCTGTGATGAAAGACGATTTTGCATCTGCACTTAAACAAATGCAAGAGAATTTAGTTAAGTTTAATGATAGTTTTTGTGTAAATTTGGATAAGAAGGGAGCTGAGTATAAAGATTCTCTTAAAATCCTTGTGGATAGCCTACCAACTCTGCAAAAAGTTTTGTTGGGGATAAATACGACTGTAGGCGGATTTGAAAAATTTAGTGATAAATTTAAAAGTGTTGATGAATATTTACATAGAATAAAAGATTTGATGGATAAAATTTCCAGCTTTGAGCATTTCAAAGATGCTGCTATAGATTTAAGAGATATAGCGACTAAAATAGAAAGCAACAATAGCAAAGTTGTTGAAGACAATAGTAAATTATTAAAATTTCTAAATGATAGCATTAAAAACCTAGAAGAAATAGAACGTGTTGCCACAATAGCAGGTAACAGAGCTTCAGAAAGTATTTCTAAATTAGAAAGCGATTCTGAAATCACTAATGACAAAGCCAAAGAAATTTTGCTACAAACAAAAAATCACCTTGATCAAAGAATTGATGAAATAAAAACAATTTCTAACAATGCCGAGGCAGATGTCAAAAAAGTTCTAAACGAAACTAAGAATAGTTTTATCGCACAGACTCATGATTTTATTGAAAATATAGCAGATACAAATACTAAGGTAGCAGCAACTTTTAGTGAATTGGCGCAAAATATAAAAGGAATGTCTCCGGATCAATGGAAAAATAACGCTGTTATTGGGCAGATAGAGGGATTGACCGTAGCAACGGTAAAATCTGTTGAAACAATTCATGAATCAATGGAGCAATTGAAGAGTAAGATAAAAGAAGAGATAAAAAAAGAAACGAAAAGTTCTGAAAACGTTGAAATTGAGAAGTCAATAGAAGCATTAAATCAAAATATGGCTATGCAGTTAGAGTTTTTAAAAAATATTAAGGAAAACAGCAAGCCTCGTAGTATTTTTATGATAATAAAAGATTTTATAGGTATATAGTAGGTAAATGGCGAATTAAAAGAATATGGGATGCGAATGAAGTGAAATTTGATTCATCTTTTGTTGCTGTGCAAATCGCAGGTTCCGGTACAGGTAGCATAGAAAGAGGCAAAAATGAGGAATCTAATCAAAGAGTATTAATTCTATAATCCCTAAAATAGGTGAAATAAAATGAAAAAGCAAAAAATAGATTTCTTTTGGATAAGTTACTCAGATTTAATGACCAGCTTGTTTTTCATTATGCTTGTGCTTTTTGTATTGGCAAAAGTTGAATGGGAAAATGAAAAAAATAATGCCGAAAAACAAGCAAAGCAAGCTGTAGAACAATATCAAGCAACACAAAAAGTATTAGATAAAATTATGGAGATAGAAAAATCTGTTAAAAATATTGATTCTACATTTTTTAAATATGATGAAAATTTTAAGAGATATACTCTAAAAGGAATAGAAGTAAAATTTGAAACGAGTAGTAGTAATATTAATGATATAGATGACAGAAATTTAAGAAAGCTTGGACTAGCAGGCAAAGCCATTGAAGAATTTATAAATAAAGCAGAAAAAAATGTAAAGTATCAGCTTATTATTGAAGGACAAACATCTAAAGATAATTATTCAGCCAACGATCAGTTAAGCTATGAACGTGCTTTGTCGTTATTCAATTATTGGCAAAAAGAAGGAGTGGGCTTTGATAGTGAAAAATGCGAGGTTGTAATATCCGGTAGTGGTTATAAAAGTTTATTTAGAGATTCAAGTAATACTGCAAATCAAAGATTTGTGATACATATAATTCCAAAGATAGATTATGAAGAATTTAGTAGTGAATTATTAAAAAAAGGAAAGAAATATGAAAGAGAAGAATGACTTATTCATTATCGGAGCCGGAGCCAGTGTTCCTTATGGCTTTCCTTCTAGCGAGATCTTGCTTGAAAAAATCAAAAGCAAAGCTTCAAGCTGGAAGGATATAAAAAAAGATGTTGCTTATTTGTATAAAAGTGAACTCAATGAACTTGAAAGACCCGGAATAATCGGAGCTGCCACAAAACTCTCAACTGATTTAAATATGTCCATGATGGTTTCAATAGACGATTTTATGAGGAATAGAGCTTCTTCAGAAAAACCGATTCTTAAAATTCAGGCTGACCTAATAAAGAGAGTAATAGCGGAAATAATTTTAAATAGTGAAAAGAATATAAAACCCGTTGTTGACTGGCTTCACTATTTATGTTCGCAAATTGACAGAGGTGATGCCATTTTCACCAACTCAGAGTTTATAACATTTAATTACGACCGCCTTTTAGAGTATTCCATTTTCAATTATTTGACTTGTGATAAAAAACATCAAAGCAAAGATGCCATAAAAGAAATAAACAAAATGAATATTATCCATGCCAATGGAAGTCTGGGTTCTTTGGAACAAATTAAATTTGGCGAAGAGCAAATAAGTAATACTGTTGTAGAAGGAATGAGAACGATATGGGATAAAAATACTATCGGCAGCTATGAAATCGATGAATGCATCACATCTCGCATCTCTCGCAGCAAAAGAATATTTTTCTTAGGATTCGGCTATTTGCCAGAGAATTTGGAAAAACTTTTTATTGTCAGTAAAGAAAAAACTCTTGTCGACAAAGAGATTTACGGTACTGCCCGTGGCAAAACTGATGCAGAAATTAAGCGTTTATATGATTTATTTTACTCTTGTGGCGCAAAAAATGTGGAAATAAGCAAGCGTGATGCAAAGAATTTGATTATAGATTTTTTCAATGTCTAGGAAAGGCAGTTGATTTAAAACGGAGGCTATTATGAACCAACAGTTTAACAATTTCCTTATGCGCTACGAGAATGAGCTCAAGCCGTTTGTAGTTTCACTAGAAAAGAAAATTCGCAATAGATTACAAAATATTAGCAAAAGAGACATAATTCTTGGAATTGCAATTATTGGGATAGTCGGAGTAGCTATCATAAACTACGCAATCAAACAAGAGACTAACCTCAATGACCCCGACTACCTGTTCAAACGTGGATACAAGTATTTCTCAAAAGAAAAATACGGCAAAGCCATTGAAGACTATACAGCTGCGCTCAAAATTAAGCCTAATAATCCCAACTACCTGTACGGCCGTGGCGGTGCGCATCTCCAAAATAAAGACTATTACAAAGCCGTTGCAGATTTAACCACTGCGCTTTTGCTCAAACCTGATCATCCACCCTACTTGTTCTTACGTGGTACTGCTTATCTTCTAATGGAAAACTACGGCAGAGCCATCGAAGACTATGAAATATTGTTAAAGATTGAACCGCATTATAATACTGATGCTAGAAAAAATCTCGAGTTAGCTCGTAGAAAAATAGCAGCGCGGTGAAAGGAGGGCTAAAAAAATGAAAGTAAAAAGAGCGAAGAAAAGAAATAAAAAGAATAAAAATGCAGTAATAATAACCTGCATGATTCTTCTGTTGTTGATTATAATATTCAGCAATTCAATAGTAGAGGAAAAAAGTATCGAACGAGAAAATCATTATACGGAAGATATTAACATACCTGAAGAAAACGTACCAGAAACAAAAAAACAGCCAACATTGAGCAAAGAAAACAAGAGAAAAAATGAAAATTTGGAAAAAAAACCACAATTACAAATGAATTGTACCGGACAAGAATTAAAAAGAAAAAATTTTACTATTTGTTTTAACGAGAGTAAAAAAATTGCTAACTACACACATCATGTTATTACGAGAGAAATGATAGAAAATAACAAAAAAAATAAGCGTCCACCATTTAGAAGAGATCCTCATTACAAAGCATCGAAAGTCAATGAAAAAGATTATACAAATTCAGGTTATGATAGAGGGCATTTGGTTCCGGCAGGTGATTTAGGATTTGATTCTGTATCGTTACGCGAATCTTTTTATATGACAAATATAGCACCTCAAGATCCTTCTAAAAATAGAGGGCAATGGAAGCAATTGGAATCCCATGGTCGTAGTTTAGCTTTAAAGTACGACAGTATAGAAGTCATAACAGGTGTAATATTTGTAACAGATTCATTATATGAAATAATAGGTTTAAATGAAGTAGCTGTTCCTCATTATTGGTATAAAATATTTAATTATAGAAATGAGCATGAATGTTACATAATGAGAAATGAAAAACCTGAATATGAATTTCACCATTATAGAGTAGAAAAAAAAGAGTGTGAAACTAGAACTGGTGTAAAGTGGAAGAACTCTCAAGGTAGTTAAACTTGCTATACAACGACCATGTCCGAAACGGACTACGTTGCAAAACAAGCAAAGCGTGGACAAAAAGACCATCGCCTTCAAGCTAACCGGGCAGGAAAAAACAATTGAGCAGGTTATGAATGCAACACAACCACAAAATTGGCACGGGAGTGATTAGGTTGGGGTAAATCACTGGGACGTTGCGGAGCGTAGCCGAACTTTACAATACAACCACAAAAATAATTCTATATTCTATACTATGGCTACACTCACAATCAATTTGCCCAAAACAGTGGACATAGATAAAAGATATGTATCTATGCTCGTTGCCAGCAAGCTTTATGAACAGGGTCGGATTTCCCTTGGTCAAGCGTCCGACATTGCCGGCTTAACTAAAAGAAGTTTTATAGAGCTTTTGAATGATTATGATGTTTCGGTTTTTAACTTTCCAGTTTCAGATCTGTCAAAAGAAATGATAAATGCATAGCGTTGTAATATCAGATACAAGTTGCTTTATAATTTTGTCAAAAATTGACGAATTGGACTTACTGCATAAAGTTTACGACAATATTTTAACAACTCCAGAAATTGCTGAAGAATATGGAGACGTTTTGCCCGAATGGATTGAAATTGTTTCAGTTCAAGATAAATACAAGCAACAATTGTTGGAAATGCAATTAGGAAAAGGTGAGTCCAGTGCCATAGCATTATCACTAGAGATTCCCAACAGCATTCTTATTCTTGATGATTATAAAGCTAGAAAAACAGCAGAGACCTTAAATTTAAAATTCATAGGTACCATCGACTTAATTATCAAAGCTAAATTAAACGGAGTAATTCCTTCAGTGAAACCTATATTGAAAAAAATCAAGCAAACTAATTTTAGGTTATCGTTAGAGATGGAGCAATATGCAATAAATGCAGCAGGTGAAGTTTACCTCCCCACCACCACCTCATAAACCAACGCCCTTTCCTTGCCAAGGTCAAACGCACCCTCCGTCAGCTCCACCGCCGCACCACGAGTGCCGTTTGCTTCGAGCGGGAATACTTGCACATCTTTACCACCCTTAAAGTTAATTGTGCCATTGACAACCTGCACAAGCACCTCGTCTGCTCCTATGTTTTCAAGCTGGGTTCTTGTGGGGTCGTAAACTTGACCTTTCATTTTGGCGGGGCCGGTTACAATAAGATAAAAGCGTTTTGAAGAAACTAGGTCTGCGCCGTCGGCGGAGACGGCGTAAATGGATGCGTGGCGGTTGGATATTTCGCCCGAGAAAAGCGGAAAGTCAAAGGGAACGCCGCCGATAAAACCGCTTGTGCCTTGTATGCGGGCAGTCTCTATGCGCATGTAACCTTGCTTGCTGTTGAGAAGAAGCTCGTTGGTTTCTGAGCGTATAATGCCGCTGTCTGCGGAGAAATATTTGGCGTATTCATTAATGTCACCTTTTGATTCGCCGTCAAAACTTTTGGCTACTCTTGTTATAAAAGGCAAGTGATAATTTGCTTCAAGCATATCTGAGTAGTTGGGAATATTTTCATATTGCTCTTTGCTGATTCCTTCAACGATAAGCCCTGGAGCGGCCTTCACATCGCCTCTGTGGAAAAGCGGGGCCGCCATAACCCAGTGCGCAACGTCTTCGGGTTGCACTGCGAGTGTGTAGCTGCGCAAGCGGCCGTGACCTAGAGCGTGGTGGTCGTGTGCGTGTTCGTTAAACTCAAATTGCAACACGCCGTTCCAGCCCTGAAGCGCGGCGTAGGCGGCCATAAGCGGAACTCCTTCGAGCACATATTCGTTGGGGTAGCAGTGATTCCATTCTGTGATTACAAAAGGTTTGCCGGCAACACGGAAATACGATTTGCTTTGAATAAAACTCGCCTTGGGATTTCTGAGCTGCGAGCGGTTGTTAAACGGAGCGGTTAGCATATTGTCCCAGTCGTTGTTTATTTTCCAAACCTGAGGATGATCCCAATACTCATTTGACATTATAACATCTAGCACGGAGTTGTTGTGCAAGGTTGCTAAAAGAGGCAGGGGCATGTTGCTTCCAAGCAAGGGATAACGAGCGCCTGTTTTTCGCAGGTGTTGTTCCATATTTTTAAAGTAGGCGGTTTCAAGGCTTGATAGAAATTTTATGCTTTCGTGCGCATCACCCTCTGAGGCGAGCCTGAGTTTTGGGCGGTCATTTGCCCAGTCAAGAGAAAAAACGGCAAGTTTTTTCTTGGCGCTATCACTGAACTCCGATTTTTCCCATAGCTTTGTAAGCTCTTCGCGGTAAGGCGGTGTGAGAATGTCGCTGGAAAACGCGCTGAATATTGTTGATTCATTGATAATTCCGGACATGGCGATGGCGGGTTCATCTTTGTAAGCCACGCCTGTGAATTGGTTAACATGGTTCAGCAGATTCTCGTTGAATTCTTTTTGCAATTCAATGATTTTTTCTGAAAAGAAACCAACCTGTTTGCCGCCAAGATCGGGCGGGCGATTTACAATTCCGTCTGCTTCTGTAAAATCACGGTGAACAAGCAGATCGAGAAATATGTAAATTCCTTTCTGTTTGGCACGGTATATAAAATAGTCGAGTTGGCGCATTGACTCTTTTGAGAATGCGCGAGTTCCGGTGGTTTTCTCGGTGTTGCCAAAGATATTGGGTGTTGTCCACGGTGCGTCGAGATGGTGCATGCGGAGCATGTTAACGCCCATTTTTGCAAGTCTTGATACTGTTGAGTCAATCGCTGCATCTGAGGCAAAGCAGTTTTTTGCTACCATGTTGGTTCCCCAAAAGCGAGCCGGAGTACCGTTTTCAAAAACTAGGTTTCCGTCCTTAACGGTTAGGAAGCCGTGTTTGCCTGCAGGTGCGTCGAGTAGGGACGACCAGTCAACATAGTGACTGCCTGTTGTGCTTGTTTTTTTATCCAACGCATACCATTCACCCTCGTCCATAATGCCCGAAAGCCTGCCTGCTTTTAAAAGCTCGCCATCTTTGTTTCTGATTGTAAGAGTGATGTCATCAAAATGCGCCGTGCCGAGAGCGTTCCCGAGTGCTACCTGAACTTTGATAGTTTTAGTGGCAGACGACATATTGTAATCACGAGTATAGTGAGTCCAGTCTGTGGTGCCGGTTGTTTGGCCTGCCACGGGCGGATAACCGCCTATAAGTTTTCCAAGCTCGTCGTGAAATTCAATTGATATGCGCGCATTTTCCCAGCTCTGCGACCCTTGAACAACACTATCGGTTTTTATCCAGCCGCTAAGGGTAACAAGCGTTGCCCCTTCCGGTGCAACAATAACTTGCTCCGCCCCGCTCCATTCAATTTTCTCATTGCGAATAGTAAGGCCTGCTTTGCCGCTGCGCGCAACATCCGAAACTTTGCTGCCACCCCAAATGTTCCAGTCTTTTCCCCCTTCTTCAAAGGAGGGGTCAATAATGACGTTTTCAGCGTTCTCAGGAACGGCGGCTTTTTCTGCTGCGCTGGTTTCGATGGTTTCTTCTTTGAGTGCGGTGGGTTCGGGCGTTTTTGGGCCGGTTCCGCCGCAGGATATTAGACTAAGCAGCGCGATTGCTGCTAGCTTTTTGGTAATTGGTTTTCTGAGCATGTAGATGAAGATAGAAAATATCCCATCTCCTTAAACATTTCAAAATCCTTATCTGCACTTGTGCCGAGCGTGGTTAAAAGGTCGCCTACCATAGCGGCATTCACACCGGCTTGCAAAGCGCGTTTTTGCAGAGCTTCGCTCATATTTATTCTGCCGCCTGCAAAGCGAATAAAAGCATCGTTTAAAATAAAACGAAACACAGCTATTGTGGTTAAAATTTCTTCGTCTGAAAGCGGTTTTGCATTTTCCAAAGCGGAACCCTTAATAGGATTCAAAATATTTATGGGTACAGACTTAATGCCAAGGTCTCGCAGTTCGCAGGCAAGTTCAATGCGCTGTTCCATGGTCTCGCCCATACCTATGATTCCGCCGGAGCAAAGTTCCATGCCGCACTCTTTTGCAATGAGCAAGGTTTGTTTTTTGTCTTCTATTGTGTGTGTGGAACACAGTGTGGGGAAAAAGGAAGGAGCAGTTTCCAAATTGCATTGATAGCGAGTGACTCCGGCTTCTTTTAACATCAGCATCTCTTCTTTGCCTATTAAGCCCATTGAGGCGCAGAGTTGTAAATTTGTTTTTTCACGAATGCGTTTATACATTTCGCAAAATTTTTCCATTTCTTTTTTCCCAACCTTGCGCCCGCTGGTCACTAGAGAAAATCTTTTTACACCTTTAATATCATTTTGCAAAGCTGAGTCAAAAACCTCGTCTGCGTTTTTCATAGGATAAGTTTTTATGCCCGTTTTATGTTTTGCGCTTTGCGCACACCATTTGCAATCCTCGCTGCAAAGCCCCGAGCGAGCGTTTATTATTGAGCAAGTATCCAATATATTGCCGCAAAATTTTTTTCTAATTTCATTCGCCGCCGAATAAAGCTCCTCTCCCGGATTTTTTGCAAGCTCCACTGCTTCTGTATAAGAAATCACTTAACCACCATTTTTTGTGTTTGCCCGGTTTTTGGATTTCTAACAATATAAACTCCTGAAGCTGTGGGTTTAGCGGTGCCCAAGGGTTCGCCTTTTAAATTATAGTAGAGCGAGGAGTGGCTAGTGGCTAGTGGCAAGTGGCTAGTGGGTAAAGTAGCGGTTGTTGAAGTGTTGCAGTTGAGTTTTGTTCCTGCTACTATGTTTTGCCATCCGTTGTTTTGATAAGGATTTACCTCTCCTCTTTCTACATAAACGTAGTAGCCGCCGTCTATTGCGTCTGGTTTGATGTTGTAAGTGCAATTATCCCAGTCGCTGCCACAGATGTTTTCTAGGCCGTTTATGGAAATGGCTGAATTCAAGTTAGGTTGTATTTCCTCGAAGCCTCCAATAAACAGGCATTCTCCTTCAGCGGGCATTGCGGTTGAATTGTGCAAAACGCTTGCGAAAGCCGCCCCGCCGCAAAAGCTGGGTTGATAGTCGCAATCTACGCTGGGACCTTCACTGCTACTGGAACTTGGCGTTGTGGAACTGCTGCTTGATGGCGTAGAGTTGCATCCGCCAATGGTGAGATTGCCTGTTAGCTCCGGGGTTGTCCAGTTAACCCACGCTGTCATGCTCGGCGCAGCAGTCGCGGTAAAGAGTGGCGTTGTGCCTACTGACTTTGTTTTGTGCAGGAATTTATCTACAAAATCTCTCAACTGGGTATCATAAGAACTTTGCCCCGAACAATGAAATTGAGTGGGGGTGTTCATATAATGAAAATTACCGCCCACGCCTAATGCCTTGTAAACTTCCGCCGCCGCAAGCGCCGCTCTGTGCGAGGAGGGAATATTAAGCCACTGGCCTGCAGAGCTGGCTGTTTTATCCATAACAAAAAATCCGCGTGGCGCAACAAGCGCTATTGCCTGATGTATATCTATTGGCAGGTTATTTGGATTAGATGTAAACGCGCTAAAATCGTCGCCCAACCAGTATGTCTCACCGTACGCAGAACTTGGGGACTGCGCCCCATTTGTGCCACCGCTTTGATCACGATCGGCGAAAGCTCCGCGCATTATGTTTGTACCGCCAGTGCCCGATTCCATAGGTATGGTCAAAGCAACGCGCTGGTCAAACACGCCAGCAGCAAACGCACCTTTGCCTAATCTGGAGCATCCGGTAACGCCGATTGCGTCGGGTTTGATAATTGCGCTGCCCGACTGTTCTATTACGTCAATAATACGGCTTACGCCCCATGCCCACGCTACGAGAAGCCCGGCTTTGCTGTTGGAGCCATAAATGGTGTAGAACGCACCTGTTTTGTTGGTGCGAGATCCGTTTTCTGAACCAACTGATGTGTTGTCGAAGTTGATGACAGCAACGCCCCAATTCCTGAGAGTAGCGGCGTCAGCCCCGGAGCTACCAAACCGGATAACCGCCGGATAAGGTGCCGTACCTGTAGTTGGCAGCAAAACTGTGGCTGTAAACGAGGCGTTTTTTCCATCTTCAGATACGTTTACTGTAATTTGCGAGTTTGTGACTGTTCCGGTAACAGACGTAGGCTTTGGTGGCTTTGTGCCGTAAATTGTTCTTTCCGCCAGTCTCAATATCTCCTGCCGTCTGCACCCCCACTCCTCTTTGGTGGACATACGCGCGCCATCTAGCTTCGTGAAAGGATCGGGGAGAGCAGCGTTAGCCGTGGTGAATGTGGTTGGAAGCATAACCGAGCAATTTGCGGTTTCGTTTTCCACGCAGGAATTAAACATCTGCTGCCCAAAAACCGGCAGAGCGATGACAGAGAAAAATATTGCAAAAAAAATCACTTAACCACCATTTTTTGTGTTTGCCCGGTTTTTGGATTTCTAACAATATAAACTCCTGAAGCTGTGGGTTTAGCGGTGCCCAAGGGTTCGCCTTTTAAATTATAGTA
>JAITUM010000230.1 GCA_031286305.1 Candidatus Fibrimonadaceae bacterium
CTGAGGCAGTCGAAGCGCTCAATATTGTTAGCAACACTTGCCAAATTCTTGCGCCGCTCGCTACGGAGCAGCTCGGCGATATTGCCGTTAGGGCGCAGAATTTTTCGCAAGCAATGGAATTTTACAATTCGACTCTCGGTGCAGCCGGTTTGCCGTTGCAATATCAGGAACAACTATTTGCCAAGATTAAGCCTCTTGTTAGCAAAAGCGTTAAGTTGCCGGAGGGTGCTTTGTGGATTGATGAGTATCGCCAGTGGGAGCAGCGACAGGACTTGGTTGTGACGAAACCCAAGGTTGTTCGTGATTCGCTCACAATGCTTCAAGATAGGCTTTGGCTGCGCGCGTGGAATTTTGAGATGGACAAAAAATACAGAGAAGCAATCACAAATTACAGAAGCATATTCGGCACCACGGGCAAGCGCACCGATGAAGCGCGCCATCGGCATATACTTTGTTTTTACAAACTCGGCGAATACGATAGCGCTATAGTTTATGTCAATGCGTTCAGGAGCGAACTCCCGAATTCAAGTTTCATTTGGGCGGGAATGTTTTGGCAAGGCAAGGCTTATGCCGCACAGGGCAAAACTGAGGAGGCACACAGGGTTTGGAATGAAATTGTGCAACTCAACCCTGACGATTATCACGCTCACCGTGTTATGCAGTTAATGGGAATGGCCGACAGTGCCACCGGCAAGTATCATGCCGCGCCTGCGAATGCGGTGCAGATACCGGAGAGCGAGGTGCGAGCATGGCTCGACTCAATACCGCCGGTATCTGAGCGAAAAGATTTAACGGAAGCCGACAGCATTGCCTTGCGACGCGGTGCGGCGTTGCTATCAGTTGCGCAAACGGATGATGCCGTATTTTTCCTTGACAACTACTTGAACAACTATCCAGGCAACCTGCTATTGCAATATGACCTTGCCAGTGCTTATGCGATTGCCGGCAATATTGCGCAGACATTCAGACCGGGGCAGCGACTTGCGTGGCGCATACCCACAACACATCGCGGGCATATACCCTTGCAGGTACGGACCGTGATATATCCGCCGCTCTACTCATCAACCATTCGCAAATACGCAGAGCAGTTTGATATTGATCCTCTGTTTGTGACTGCGTTGATGCGGCAAGAAAGCATGTTCAATTTGAGCCTTGTTTCTCCTGCCGGGGCCATTGGGTTGATGCAGATTATGCCGGCTACAGGCAGGCAGATTGCAACGGAACTGAAAGTGAAAAATTTTGCGACCGATTCACTGTACAATCCGGATTTGAGTATTCGCTTTGGTGTCTATTATATGCAAAAGCGAATGAAGCAATTTAGCAACGACTTGGTGCTGACTCTGTGCGCTTACAATGCCGGATCGCACAACGCCATCAAATGGCGTGATCGAAACCGAGGTGTGGAGTTCGATATTTTTGTTGAGAATATCGGTTTTTTAGAAACGCGTATATACGTTAAAAGAGTTTTAGGCAACTACTGGACCTACCAGCGCCTTGTAGCCACACCGGGATATTCTAGCCAATAACTATTAGCCATTAGCCATTAGCCACTACATTGCCTGAAGCACTTCATCAAGTAGCTCCATCGCAGCTTCATAAATTTCTGAGGCAATTGCAACTATGCCTTGGTACACCGATTCTCCGGATGTTATAGCGAAGAATATTACTGCCGCAAGGAATAGAACCAAAAAGAGTGCATTGATTGATAAGACTATTATTATCCATTTTTTAACATTTTTAGAAGCTTTTTCTGCTCCCTCATAGTCTCCGAGCTTATATCTTGAGCCAACCTTAAAAGCATTAACAATGCCTATAATTCCCAGTGGGGAACAGCAGCAAATTGTTGTGAGGATAGCCCACACAAGCCCGTTTTTTGGCATAGGCGGTTTGCTCACTGCCGGATCGGTTGCTTCAGCTGTAGTTTCGGCTACATTTTCAGCTGTTGTTGCAGCCGGTTTGCTGACTGCAGCTCCGCATTTAACGCAAATAGCAGCCTTTTCATTCTCAATCGCTACACCGCAATTACGACAAAACATATTTCACTCCTTGTTTTTGTTTAAGATAATATAGTAATCAATGATTTACTCAATGTTTGGGTATAGGGTATGGGGTATAGGGTATAGGGAACTGGGCAATATACCCCGTCAAGCCACAAGGCTTGCCAGGCTTGTCTGCCCCTGTGCAACGTAAGGCGGTTGCAGCGAGGGGGATTTACCCGCGCTTTGCACGGTTCACCAGCGAAATGTAAAGCGGAAAGGGAGTGTTCCCCCATATTTAAAAATTTAGATGCGTTTGCCCTGGTTAGTACTTAAAGGGTAAAGGTAATCTTCACAATGCTTAGTGCCCTTGCCTCTTGTTCGCTGATGTTTAAGAGGCCGCTGTAGATGGTGTAGGGGCTTACGGTGGCGCCTTGCTCATTGCATTTTAGTGTGATGTGCAGGGCGTTTTCTGCTTCGTTTATCGATAAAACATGCTCGTTTAGTTCTACGCTTTGATTTCTGTGATTTAAAACGATTGGAAGCTCGTTTTTTTCTTTTTTTTGCGGCAAACCGCTTGGGTAGCTGCCCAGCATACAATAATCCATGGTTTTGGGCATGTTTGCAGAAAGTTTAGTTTGCAAAGGCTCAATGGAAACAATTTCCAAACCTTTAGGGAAACATTTATTCAATTCCGCCTTGCTGCTTTCCAACTTTTCCAAAAGTTCAACCGAAATTATTTCACAAAGAGACTCCAAACCAAGAGGCAAAGCACCTGTGTTTGTTATGCGGGGCTTGGGGCTGAAACCATCGCTGAATTTAATGGGAATTCCAAGGCGCACAAAAGCACGTTCAAAAAATGAAAGAGTATTTTGATGAGGTAAAAAACGGCTGTTCCCTGTTTTTCGGAAGGTGATTTTGTAGGCGTGAGTTTGTGGGGAGTGGGGTAGGGGGCGTTGGTGCGTAGCGCCTGTACGGGGGCTGGGGGAGTTGCCGAGGATGGTGTCTTTTCCGTTGCCCGGAATTCCACATGCTAAACACTTGCCATGCTTGCAGTTTTCAACCCATTTTAAATTATGCGCGTTTTCCCATTCTCTTTGCAAAAATTTTTTGCTCACGCCTGCATCTATAATGTCCCAAGGCAGAGTTTCTTCCAAATCAAAAGCTTCAAAAATCCAAGAATCATCATAGCCAAAATCTTTGCGAATAATTTCCCACTCCTCAGGATTCAAATGCTTGCTATCGCTTTCAAAAATCAAACCCCTTTTATAAGCCTCATAAATCAAAGGAGCCAAGTTGCGCCCGCCTTTGCTGTAAATAGCTTCCAAGTGCGCAGTTTCCCACGAGTTCCACGAAACTTTTACGTTCCTGTGCTTAAAAAAACGGTCTCTCAAAATTTTGATATGAGCAAGCGCTTTTTCTTTGCTAATAAAAGGTGCCCATTGAAGCGGAGTCCAAGCTTTGGGAATCAAAATTCCAACACTCAAATTTATTTGGCATTTTTTATTGTGCTTCATTCCTGCTTCCAAAATTCGCTCAACAAGCTTTATCAAAGCCAAAATATCCTCTTCCGTTTCGGTGGGAAACCCAACCATTATGTAGAGTTTTATTTTGTTAAACCCGTTTTGAAATGCACTTTCTGCGGCTTGCTCAATATCTGCATCCGTGATGGTTTTGTTTATAAATTTTCGGAGCCGCTCCGAGCCTGTTTCCGGTGCGAATGTTGCGCTGCGCCCACCCTTTAGCGCATAAACTTTTTTTGCAAGGCTGCCGCTAAAACTGCTAACTCTGAGCGAAGGCAAGGAAACATCAATGTTGTTGAAAAAAGGGTCGGCAATTAAGGAATCTAGCATTGGTTCAACAGGGGAGTAGTCCGCTGTGGAAAGAGAGAGCAGCCCGAGCTGGCGGTCTCCGGTCGCTTTGAGACCTTCTTTTGCAATGTCTAAAACCGTGTCTGCATCAAGTTCTCGTGTTGGTCTGTACCAGTAGCCCGCTTGGCAAAAACGGCAGCCTTGTGTGCAGCCCCGCATAACTTCCACGCAAAAACGGTCGTGCACCAGCGGCGTATTTGCGATTAAGGTCTGTGTTGGCAAAAATTCTTTTGTCATTTTTTCAATATAAGTTCTTTTTACGGAACCCGGATTTTTATGAATAGCGGGAACATAAAAACCTTCTAATTTTGCAATCTCTTCCAGAATCTCCGCTCTGTTTTTCCCTGCTTTTCTTGCTTTGCCAATCAAGCGTAAAGCTTTTGGTGTTGCAATTTCGCCATCTCCAATGCAAAGGCAATCAAAAAAATCTGCAATGGGTTCAGGGTTTGCCATTGCCGGGCCGCCCGCTATGATTATAGGCTCGTCTTCTTTTCTGTTTGCAGAAAAAGCGGTGATTTTTGCAAGTTCCAAAACATAGGGAATATTTGTGAAGTTGAGTTCGGTTTGCACAGTTATGCCAACCGCGCTAAAACTTTTCACCTCGCTAAAAGAAGCGTGTGTATAAAGCAAGGTGCTATTTTCCTTCATCAACTTTGCCATATCATGCCAGGGTGCAAAAGCAACCTCGCAAAACAAATCTTCCTCTTTATTCACTGCGTTGTATAAAATTCGCATCCCGTTATTAGACATCCCAATTTCATACAAATCTGGAAAAATCAAAGCCAAATCTGCCAAAACTGCGCTTCTATCTTTCAAAACGCTATTAGCCTCACCGCCCATATAACGCGCGGGACTCTCAACCATTTGAATATAATTACCAACTTTCAAATTAATCTTCCATCGGTAGTTCTTTTAGCAAAATCAAATCTTTGCCGTCTAGCTCTATGTAGCCGTCTTTTAGCAGGCTTGCCAGTTCTCTGTTTACGGTTTCTCTTGTGGTGCCGCACATTTCAGCCAGTTGCTGTTGGGTGGGGCGGTTTTTTAATAAGACTACGGCTTTGTTTTCTCGTATGATTTTTAAGCCTCTTTCTTCTGTAAATTGCGTTAGGCAATATTTAATTCGCTTTTTAATGGTGCTCATGGAGAGCGAGGCCATTTGCATATAGGCTTTGTTTAGCTTTCGCGTTGTTTCTTTCAAAAAAGCAAGCAATAATTCCGGATAATTTCTCACTTCGCTTATAAAATCTTTTCCTTTGAAGATAAGGACTGTGCATTGACCTTCAGCTTTGAGCGAGATGGAGCTTTTGGCATTTTCGCTGAAAAGTTGTATTTCGCCGAAGGAATCTCCGGTATCAAGCAGGCTTAAAATGTTATTTCTGGATTTTTTTGCATCGTAAAAAATCTTTGCTTGCCCTTTTGCAATAAAAAATATAGTTCTGCGTGCATCTCCTCCAAGCATTATGGTTTCATCGCTTTGAAAGCTTTGTACTGCAGCTATCCGTTCAAACTTGCTTAAAACCGCATCGTTCAAACCTTTAAAAAAGCCCAAACCGCGAAGCAAATCTCCAGCATTGGGTAAATAAATCTCTTTCTGTATCTTTTTTTTGACCACACGTGGAATATAGTAATTAATGATTACTCGCCTTTGGCGATTCACCAGCGAAATGCAAAGCGGGAAGGGTGTTGGGTATAGGGTATAGGCAATGCGGTGGCTGATGGCGGCGGAGTAGTTTACTACATTTAAGGAATAGATGAGAAACAATCCCTATGCTGAGCAGTAGAATAGAAAAAGCAATTATCAAAGCCTTGCGTAAATCCTCGGCTTCAAGAGCTTGGTGGATATTATTTTTTTGCACAGGTTGCATTGTGCTTGCTATTTTTTTGAGATTTTTTGTTCTTTCGGTTTGGGATCTTGATGGAAAACGCATTTTTGTTTGCGAACTTGCACCTTGCAGAGACGACTCTCAAAAAGGAGATCTGTTGCTTGCAAAAAGTCCCGGAGACAACATTTTGCTTTGGCAAGCCGGCAAGAGCGGAGATTCAATAGAAATCCCTACACCCTTTGATACAATAGGTTTGGATATTCCAAAAAAAGGCGACACAATAATTTTTGAGACATTAAACCCAATGCTTTGGGAGGCCATGTTCAGCCTGTATAAAGAATTTTATCCGGAAAAAGAAATTAGAAAGGAAGTTTCTCTCTGGAGCAAAGAAGGTGAGATGCCATTTTCTTTTGTAGGCAGAGCGAGCATTTCGGGGCGTCCGGTTTCCGAAAGAGAGATTGCTTTTTTGCCTTGGCATGAGCTTAGGCTTTTGGAACTTCAACTGCAAAAAATTTTCCCTGCCATAGACAGCATACATTTCAAAAGGAAAATTTTTGACGACACGGATGAAATAGAAGAATTTATAAATCACGAAGAGCTTTTCTATCTCTCTTGTCAAAAGCCCGGTCAGCAAAAAATATGCTACGATAGCAGGGAAAAGGGATTTTTCAGAAAAAACGATTTGCGAGGCCGAGCTATATTTCTAAATTAGCCAAATGAAAATTCCGATAATAAAAGCTTCTGATTTGGGAAACACCAATATTTGCTCCCGCTCCATTGCTCATAGCGAAGATGTGGAAAAACTTGTTAAAGAAATTCTTTCCGATGTTAAAAAAAACGGGCTGGATAGCGCCATTCTCTATGCAAAAAAATACGATGGTTTGAAGGGAGATGGTTTAAGAATCAGCGAAGCGGAAATAAAAAATGCCGCTGCAAAAATAGAACCAAAATTGAAAGAGGCCTTAAAACAGGCAATTGAAAATGTTAAGGTTTTTCATCAAAAGCAGTGCGAAAAATCTTGGAGCTTTGAGGGCAAGGATGGCGAAATTTTGGGGCAAAAAATAAGACCGCTAAAAAGGGTAGGGTTTTATGTGCCGGGTGGTTCAGGAGACTATCCCAGCACCTTGATTATGAGTGCCGTTCCTGCTTTGGTTGCCGGAGTTACCGAGCTTGTGGTTGTGAGTCCCGTTAAGGATGGTTTGCCTAGTTCAGTGGCTTTTGTGCTTGAGGAGCTTGGTATAAAAGAGGTTTACCATATTGGTGGTGCTCAAGCTGTTGCTTTGCTTGCTTATGGCGCAGATGGTATAGCTCCTGTTGATAAAATAGTTGGTCCCGGAAACGTGTTTGCAACTTTGGCTAAAAAAGAAGTTTTTGGTACAGTGGATATAGATATGATAGCCGGTCCTTCAGAGATTGTGGTTTTGGCAGATTCTTCGGCTAATTCCGAGTGGGTTGCAGCTGATATGCTTTCGCAGGCGGAGCATGGTTCCGGTTTTGAGGCGGCTATTTGCGTAACGGATTCTATGCATTTTGCAGAAAAATTGAGAGTTTGCATTGCAAGGCAGGTTGAGGCAAGCCCTAAGAAGGAGGTTTTGGAAAGGTCTCTTAGCGCGTATGGGTTAATTTTGGTGGCAGAAAATATGGATGAGGCTGTGGAGGTGGTTGATAAAATTGCTCCTGAGCACTTGGAGATTATCGCAAAAAATCAGGATGAGTTGGAAAAGAGGGTTGAAAATGCCGGAGCTATCTTTGTAGGCTCTTATTCTGCTGAGTCTGTTGGCGATTATTTTGCGGGTCCGAGCCATGTTTTGCCTACCAATGGGACAGCTAGGTTTGCCAGCCCTCTTGGGGTTTATGATTTTATTAAAAGAACCAGCATAATTAAGTATAGCAAGGAAGCTTTGCTAAAAAACGGCGAAA
>JAITUM010000110.1 GCA_031286305.1 Candidatus Fibrimonadaceae bacterium
ATACCGGAAATCTACTATTTTATCTCCGCGCCTCCCATTTCAAAAAAAATAAAATCGTAAACCCTTGCAGCGCAACAACTTACGTTTTTAACAAAAAAAAAGTGATAAAGTCAGGAATAGAGTGCGGTGCGTTAGGGATGTGCGTTAGTTTCCGGTGCCAAAGCCGGTAAGAGCTAGCTAAACCTGAGACATGGCGGAGCTAGCCTGATGGGCTATCAGGAGTCGGATTATCTCATAGTAGCGTTGAAGCGTGTGAAAGCACGCGGAGCGCGAAGGGGATAACAAGTTAGTGTAATCTTAAACGAAGCATGCATGGCTCAGGAGGTCAAACAAGCATGAAACATGAGTTGAAGGATTTAATGTATCTATCCACTTTGGCAGTGAGCGTTTATCCAAACCCCGGTTGGGGCAAGGTAAAAAGCAATGGCAAAGGCGGCTTTACTTTTGTGCCGTAATGTTCAAAGAAATATGCGTTTCTAATAATTGAACAGGGTCTACTTCGCTTGGGCTTTGATCCATGGGCGAACTTGCGCTTGTATTCTTTGGAAATGCAATGAAATCGCGAATGGAATCTTGACCCTCAAGGGTGGCAACAACTCTGTCTAAACCAAGTGCCAAGCCGCCATGCGGAGGAGCACCGAATTTGAAGGCATCAACAAAGAAACCAAAATTTTCCCGAACCTGCTCCTCCGAAAGCCCAAGCAAACGAAACACCTTTTCTTGAACATCCGGATTGTGTATTCTTATTGAACCGCCGCCTATTTCAACGCCGTTCAAAACCAAATCGTAGGCCTGCGCTTTGCAGTCTTTAAGGTTGCCGCTCAGCATCATATCCAAGTGCTCAGGGATTGGGCTTGTAAAAGGATGGTGCATGGAAGCGTAGCGATTTTCAGCCTCGCTGTATTCAAACATTGGGAACTCGGTTACCCAAGCAAATTTGCGAACGCTGGGATCCATCAAATTTTTTATGCGAGCTATTTCCAAACGGAGATGCCCCATTGCATTAGCAGCAATTTTTTCGGACGCAGCTATAAAAAACAACATATCACCGGCTTTGCCATCCAGGGCATCGCGGAGCGCATTTAATTGCTCTTGCGTAAAGAACTTGCTAACCTGGGTTTCCACCTCGCCACCATCCTTAACGCGCATCCACACCAAACCCTTGGAACCATAGCGGCCAACAAATGCCGTTAAATCATCTATTTGCTTGCGGGTAAAATCAACGCAACCCCTTGCAGCAAGGCCACGCACAACACCGTTGCCTGCAACAACATTTTTAAACACTGCAAAATCAACATTTGCAGCAATCTCGCTCACATCAGAAATCGGCAAATCAAAACGCAAATCGGGCTTATCGGAACCATAACGCAACATTGCCTCTGCATATTTTATGCGCGGAATTTCCGGCACTTCAAAATTCCAAATTTTCGCAAGAACTTCTTTAACAAAGTTATCCAGCATAGCTATAACGTCGTTTTGCTCAACAAAAGACATTTCCAAATCAATCTGCGTAAATTCCGGCTGGCGGTCTGCGCGCAAATCTTCGTCTCTAAAGCATTTTGCAATCTGATAATACCTGTCCATGCCGGCTATCATCAAAAGTTGCTTGTATTGCTGAGGGCTTTGCGGCAAGGCATAAAACTTGCCCGGATTAACGCGGCTTGGCACAAGGTAATCTCTTGCGCCTTCCGGTGTAGATTTGCAAAGCACAGGGGTTTCAATTTCTTCAAAACCGTTTTTGCGAAAAAAAGCGTGTGTTTCACCCAAGAGCTTGCTTTTAAGCATCAAATTTTTCTGAATCCATGGGCGTCTCAGGTCAAGGTAGCGGTAGCGTAGGCGCAAATCGTCGTTTTCTTTGCATTCCTCTTTGGGGTCATTGATAGCAAGCGGCGGATTTTCGGCCTTGTTCAGAATAACAAGCTCATCTATTTTAACATCTATATCGCCTGTGGAAATCTTTTCATTCTCCATTCCTGCAGGGCGATTTTGCACGCTGCCTGTCACCTGAATCACAAACTCATTCCTGAGCGAATCTGCAATTTTATGTACATCCGCATTGTGAGCGGGGTCAAAAACCACTTGTGTTTTGCCATATTTATCGCGTAAATCCACAAATATAACGCCGCCCAAGTCACGTCGTCTATCCACCCATCCGCAAAGCGTAACGGTCTTACCAATATCATCCTTGCGCAATTCTCCGCAATTATGTGTGCGTTTCATCTAAAACCTCTAGTTATGTGTATGGAGAATTTAGAAAAATCCAAAAAAATGTTTTCTTCCCTTGCATTTTTGGAATAATTTTTCTATATTTATGCGCGATTATGGTAGACGCAACAAGTATGAGTATATTATGGGTTATCCCATTTGTTGGAATTTTGTTTTCAATAGCATTTATGCCCCTTTTTATACCCAAATTTTGGCACAATCACTACGGAAAAGTTTCTCTGTTTTGGGGGTTCGTATTTTTTGCCACTTTTACCATAGGTTACGGTCCAAAAGTCAGTTTCTACTATTTAATAAAAACCTATACCCACGAGTTCATCCCTTTTATTTGTCTTCTTTTGGCGCTGTTTACTATTTCCGGCGGAATTCGGCTGAAAGGAGACTTGGTTGGTACCCCTGTTGTAAATGTGTCAATATTGGTAATAGGCTCATGTTTAGCCAGTATTATGGGTACCACCGGAGCGGCAATGCTCCTAATACGCCCGATTCTTAGGTCAAACGCATGGAGAACGAATAAGGTTCATATTATTGTTTTCTTTATATTCCTTGTAGCTAATATAGGCGGTTCCTTAACCCCCTTAGGTGATCCTCCGCTTTTTTTAGGTTACATTAAAGGCATTGATTTCACATGGACTTTATTCCACATGGCCCCCGTAACCATTCTTGTAGCAGCGATTCTTTTGGCCGTATTCTTTGTTATGGATAGCTATTACTACAAAAGAGAAACGAATAAGCCTCCCAAGGGTTCAGGAGAAAAACTAGCAATTGAAGGCAAAAGAAACTTTTTATTCTTCCCTTTGGTTGTAGGCTCAGTGCTTTTTTCAAGCCTTAAATTAGGTCACTTCACGGTTTACCATGTTGATATAGAGTGGGCTAGTTTGGGGCAAGTTACCCTTCTTCTTCTTATAGCTCTTATATCGTTTAAAACTACTCCAAAAGCAGTGCATGATGCTAACGATTTTAACTGGGAACCAATCCTCGAAGTTACAAAGCTTTTTGCCACAATTTTTATCACCATGGTTCCTCCAATCTTAATGCTAGAGGCCGG
>JAITUM010000206.1 GCA_031286305.1 Candidatus Fibrimonadaceae bacterium
AAGCCAACCCCGGCAAAATCTCCCATCTTTGACTCTTTGGAAAAAAAACGATACCATAAAGTGTTATCAAAAGATATGTCCCTTGCACTACGAATATCAAAAGGCTCCATCACTGAAGAGCCGGTTAATCGCACTTTGCTTTCCGGCAAAATAGTATAGCCAATAGTGATACTTTTTTGAAAGTCAGCAGAAAATTTCAGCCATTGTGCCTTGGTACTAAACCGTACTACCGGAAGCGGTAATACAGGCCACACTGTTCCATTTGGCAATTTAATTCCAAAATCTGCCACAACCAAACCACCACCCAAAGCCAAAGAGCTATTTTCGCTCTGCATAAACTCATAACCATACCCTATGCCGGTAGTGAATGTGTGCAAACCATCGTAAACCGGAGCCGCCGCTTGGCTGGCAAAAACGCCAAAAATAAGATGCCGCTTTATTTTTTTGTCTGCAAGCAATATAATATCGTGGTATAAATCTTCATATCCATCTTTAACTTCACTGATAAAATACTGTTTATACACCGCCGCAATAAAAAGACTATTCTGCTCCGTAAATATCACGCCCAGGCCAGGCGAGTGGATTTTCTGTTCATTAAACTGTAAATAGCTGTAATTTGAGAATGGTGATATGGAAAAGTTTTGTTCTTCTGCAAAAACTACTTGTGATACCATAATGATAATTGCCGCACAGTATAACTTCTTCATAAAATGCTCCTGTCTATTGCAATATTTTATTTAAAAATTGTTTGCTTTTTTCCATTATTTTTTGTGATTCAAAATGATGAACATAATGATTGCAATCCAGTATAACTAATTGGGCTTTCATTTTTTTAGCGAATTCACTTTTTGACCGAATCCAAAAATCACCTCTTTCTTTGCCATCTGATGAAAATAAAAGAATGTTGTTGGTAATATTTAAATAATTTTGATTTTGTACTGTTTCGGCATTGCTGTAAATATTCTTCAGCTCATTTAATACACTTGTATTCATAAAATTACGATATGTAAGGTACTTCGCTTGTTTGTACTCATCATCACTAAGATAGCTACTGCTCACCTGTGTTGGGTAATAAAAACGTTGTATTCCTAGCATAGAAATAAACTTCATTAAAATTCGATCTATATTTAAGGGTGGAGTTTTCCTTTGAATGTAATATTCCGGAAACCCCATGTCTAAGCCGATTATTGCCGCGATTTCTTCTGGATATTTACTTAACCAATAAAGAGCTTCCAATCCTGACACTGAATGAGGAAACAGTATGAAAGTACCATTTTCTCCCACAGACTGTAAAGCTCTTCGTGTTTCTTCCAAAATCATCTCAATATCTCTTTTAGTATTTACAATATCGGAATAACCATAACCAAATCTTTCAATTACGACAATACGATATTCATCTGTAAAAAGAGAATACAATGGTTTAAAATCATATACGGGCGCAGGCGTTGCTCCGCCAGACATAAAAACGAGAATTGGTTTGTTGTTTGCGTGCCCTTCGGCATAAATATGTAATCGATGTCCATTTATTTCTGACAAAATACCATTTGGCAAAATCTTTTTGCTTTCCATTTTCAAAAGCAATGCATTGATAATAACCAATATTAAAATTAGAGAGATCGTTATAATAAATATTTTCATGGTAATTTTAGCAAAACCTTTCATGCCTATTAAACACTTAAAACAGGGAGAAGTGTTACTTTAAATTTTTTGTGCTTTTTTGTAAAAAATAATGTATATTACTGCTGAACAAATAGGTAGCAGTCCAAAATTAAGGAGAAAAAATATGGCTAGGCTGAAAGCTACATTGCCAAGCACAATGCAAACATTTATGGAAGCCGCAGAATTTAACGCTCCGCCTTTGGCGGGCACACCCCGTCTGCTTCGCAGACACCCCGCTAGAAGCGAGGAGGGTTTACAATTTAGCGCTTTTAATTTTAGTCCTTTGCTTTCTAAGCATAATTTTCGTGATATTCGTAGCTTGCCTTATAATAAGAAGTTGGATAAGCTTGCTAATGAGAAGCGGAAAGCGGGGTGGGTGCATGAGATTATTATTTGGAATAAGCTGAAGCATAAGAAATTTTTTGGCATGGATTTTTATAGGCAGCAAATCATAGGGAGTTTTATAGTTGATTTTTATTCTCCAAATGGTGGCATTATAATAGAAGCAGATGGGAAATCTCACGAAACGAAAGTTGAGTATGACAAAAAAAGAGACGAATATTTGAGATCTTTGGGATTAAAAGTAATACACATTCAAGTCAGAGATATTTTTAAAAATATAAATGAAGTATTAGAGCATTTAAAAGAAGAACTAAGAGACCATATAAAAAAACTCCCCGCTCTTAGCGGGGCGCCCGCAAAGCGGGCGGTGGGGTGTGGCCGCCGAAGGCGGCGGCGGAGCAATGGTGTTCTAGGCCAGAGAGGGTAGCGGAAAACGCGAAGCGGTTGGAGCGAGGGAGAGACTTCTCCCTACTCAATTCCTCAAACAACCTATCGGCACAACCAACACGCCATCTTGCCTTTGATACGCTATTTCACCGGCTGTTAGCACCATCAAAAATGCAGGCTCTTTCATTTTCTCTGTGTCTATTTTGTTTTTCAATGTGAGCAAGTTTGCAGCGGCTTCTTCAATTTCTTTTGAGCCCATTTTTACCTCTACCGCACCCCACCTGCCGTCTTTGAGGTGAACAATTGCATCGGCTTCCAAACCTGTTCTGTCGCGGTAATGAAACGCCTCTCCATCAATTGATTGCGCATAAATGCGCAAATCTCGAATGCACAAACTTTCAAATAATAGCCCGAAAGTATTGAAGTCTGCAAGCAAACTTTCCGGTGCCGCGCGAAGAACGGCGGCTGGTATCGAGGGGTCAACAAAATGCCGCTTTGGCGAAGTTCGTTGCGCCGTTTTTGAACGAAGTGCCGGGTTCCATGCGGGCAAATCTTCCACAACCCAAAGCCGCCGCAATGCATTGATATACGATGCCGCAGTATTTTCAGATATTGAGCTATCGCCTGCTGCAATGTCGTTTCGTATGGTTGACAGGTTTGCCATTGTGGAAATATTTCGAGAGAGCGAACGCATCACAGCACGGACTCTGGCCGGGCTTTTCTCCACGCCGTCAACACGCGAAACATCATAATTGATAACCGCTTCTACATAGTCATAAACTTGCTTTAACGCAATTCTTTCATTGCTTTCGTTGATTGATGCCGGCCATCCGCCGCGCGTAAGCGCAAAGCTTAATTTTTCAATTGTAAGCGTTGAAAGACCTTCAATGTCTTGCTCTTTGCCAAACAGTTTTTGGAGAGACACGCTCCCATTTGATTCGCCGGATTCATAAAGCGACATTGTCCGCATTTTTAGCCGAGATATTCTGCCCGCTCCTGTATGCTCGGTTGCATTGTCCGACGGAACTGCCGAGCCTGTTAAAATGAATTGCCCTTTTTCACCACGCTGGTCAACGGCATATCTTACGGCATCCCATAAAACCGGTGCTGTTTGCCATTCATCAATAAGCCGCGGAGTCTCACCCTTAAGCAATAGCGATGGTTTTGTGTCGGCAATCTTTTTATAATTTGCCGAATTGTCAGGGTCTTGCAGTGCAATTTCGCTTTTTGCTTTTTGCTGAGCGGTTCTTGTTTTCCCGCACCACTTTGGCCCTTCAATTAAAACCGCCCCCGAACTTTGCAATGCCAGTTCTAAATCACCGTCTGCGATTCTGGGTAAATATTTGCGTTTCATGCAATATAATATAGTAAATTGCGGACTTTTGCATGATTTCGTTGAGGAGTTTGGTAAAAAACAGCGGCTAGGGAAGGAAAATCACGAGTGTGATTTTATGTGTTTAGAAAAACAATCGGTTAGCGAGCTTATTCAAGTTTGTTGGAGTTTGGAAAACTTGGAAACAAGAAAAAGAGAAATAAGCGGTTTGCTGGAAGCTGCAAGAATTACCGGATGCAAAAATTTGAAGATTATCACCTACTCCTCCGAAGAGCGTTTCAAAGAGGGTGAATTTGAAATTCTTGTACAACCCGCATGGAAATTTATGATGGGGTGAGGTTGTTTTTTTTTGAGAAGCTGGCTGTGTTCAATTTGCTGTCTTCCATATTAGATACTTGTTGTAACCAAAATTTGTGATATCTATTTTTCTACCTTAGCCTTATGAAAAAATACCGCCTTGAAACCCTTGCCGTCCATGCCGGGCAGGAACAGCCCGATAGCGCAACAACCTCGCGTGCCGTTCCCATTTACAGAACATCCGCTTATGTATTCAAAAGCGCAGAACACGCTGCAAACCTGTTCTGCTTAAAAGAACTTGGCAATATATACACGCGGCTCACCAACCCCACAACCGAAATTTTAGAAAACCGAGTCACTGCCCTCGAAGGCGGAGCAGCATCCGTAGCACTCGCCAGCGGTATGTCGGCGATTTTTTATGCTATAATAAATTTGGCGCAAGCAGGCGATGAGATTGTTAGCGCAAACAATCTCTACGGTGGAACCTTCACCCAGTTCGATGCAATTCTGCCAACGCTCGGCATAAATGTAAAGTTTGTTGATCACCAAAAACCCGAAAATTTTGAAAAAGCAATCACGCCAAAAACAAAAGCCCTGTATATTGAAACCATCGGCAATCCGGGTTTGGAAGTTGTGGACTTTAGAGCAATAGCCGATATTGCGCACAAACACGGCTTGCCGCTTATAGTGGACTCCACCTACACAACACCGTATATGTTCAGAGCCATTGAACACGGTGCAGATATAGTAGTAAACTCGCTCACAAAATGGATGGGCGGCCATGGCACAAGCGTAGGCGGCATAATCACCGATGCCGGAACCTTTGACTGGGGCGCAGGCAAACACCCGCTCTTCACCGAGCCAGACGCCAACTACCACGGCATTCGCTGGGCACCAGATGTGCCCGCCGCCTTAAAGCCGATAGTGTTCGCTGTTCGTGCGCGCTTTGTGCCGCTCCGCAATTTGGGCGCAGCCCTCTCACCCGACAGCGCTTGGCAGTTTTTGCTGGGCCTGGAAACCTTGCCGCTTCGCATGGCAAAGCATTGCGAAAATAATTTGAAGGTTGCAGAATGGCTTTCAAAACATCCAAAAGTTGCATGGGTTCGCTACCCCGGTTTGCCGAACGATCCCAGCTATGAACTCGCAAAAAAATATTTCAAAAATCATTTTGGCGGCACGCTAGCATTTGGCTTAAAAAGCGGTTACGATGGCGCTGTGAAGTTTTTGGAAAATGTGCCTTTATTCTCGCATGTGACAAATATTGGCGATACCAAAAGTTTGGTCACTCATCCTGCAAGCACAACGCATTCGCAGCTCTCTAAGGAGCAACTGCAAGCCTGCGGCATAACGCCGGAATTTTTGCGCCTTAGCATTGGCATTGAGCATATTGATGATATTTTGGAAGCTTTGGAAGCGGGGATTATGTGCTTGTAAAGATTATTGGAGAGCAATGTTTCAGTTAGCTTTGATTTCTTCTCCGGAGAATTTTGCCGGGGAGCATGAGATTTTAGAACAGATGTTTGAACGCGGTTTGCAAATGCTCTATGCAAGAAAACCGCAAATGCCAGAACTTTTGCTTGAGCGTTGGCTCTTGGCTTTTGACTTAAAATGGCAAAGCAAAATTTTGCCATGGCTTGGTTCTGCGCATAGTTTTGAAGATTTGGAAAAAATCAGCGACAACGCAGAAATTTGTTTTTTAAGCCCCGTGTTTGATTCCATTTCTAAATTCGGATATAAGGCAAAATACAGCAAAGATGAATTAAAGCAAGGCATAACCGCGTGGAGAGATTTTCAAAAAAAGCAAAACCGCTCTCAAAAATTATTTGCGCTTGGCGGCGTTGAAGCAGATAACATTGCAGAACTCAAGGAACTCGGATTTGACGGCGCAGCAATTTTAGGCGCAATATGGCACGACCCAGACCCAGTAGGAGCATGGGAGTTGCTAAAAAACAACGCTTTGCACCGCCTATACCCTATACCCCATACCCCATACCCCAGCGACTAAATCAGCATTTACTACAGTTAATGGTAATATTCCGCTTTGTTTCTGCCGGTTTTTTTGGCGGTATAGAGAGCGGAATCCGCATTGTGCAATATTTTTTGAATATAATTGCTATCATTTGGATTTTCAGCGGTGTTTCCCGCAACACCAAAACTGGCATGAACCGAAACCGGACCCTCTTCCAAAGGCACCGGGCTTTCGGCAATCTTTTTACGAAGCCGCTCCACAATTTTTAAACTCGTTGCTTCATCGGCATTGAAAAAGAAAAAGACAAATTCTTCACCACCGTATCTGCCCATAAAATCATCTTTACGCAAACAAGCTTTAGCCGATTTCACAATATGACGCAGGGCTTCGTCTCCTGCCAAGCGTCCATAGTTATCGTTGAATTTTTTGAAATGGTCAATGTCCATCAAAGCCAAACTGCATGGTATGGATTTTGCTACTGCTTCTGTCAATTGATTTTTTGCCAATTCAAAAAATGAACGACGATTGTAAATACCCGTTAAAGAATCGTGGTTTGCTAAATCTCGCAACTCAGCAAGGCCCCATTTTAGTTTACGAACCATATTGTTAAAAGCCGTTGAAAAGTCTCCCATAAAATGAATTTCCTGAGAGAAATTTCCTTTTTCAACCGTTTGAACTTGCCAAATTAAATGGCGCAAGTTAGCTTGAAGATTTTTTAGGCAACCCGAAATAAAACCTCGAGTGGTAATGTCAAAAGAAAAATCGCCGGAAGAAAAGTTCAGCGTTATTTTGCGCATTGCTTTTAACTCATTGTGTATCTGAGCTAGTAAGGAATTTTCTGCAAGCTCCCCACTCAATTCCGGAGCCTCTTTGTTGTGCAAAAGGCTTTGTATATGCTCCAGATATTTTTGTGTCTCTGGCATAAAAATTAACAGACCTTTGCTTCAAAGCGGCATGTGCGTGCACCTGTGCACCAGCATTCAATTTCCCGAACTTTAAAATCTTTTCCGCTGAACGCCTTCAGTATTCCTTGGATAAAACCTTCATCATATACGCAAACCACATCGGAAGTATCCGGCAAGCCTGAGCAGTCTAAGTCTTCGTCCACAGTAAAAACAAAGTGCGAGTGATCTTCCGCTGCTAACTCCACTCGAAAAATTCCCATTTTCAAAGTATTAAAAGAATCTTGGATTTTAGTTGTGAGGCTTGCTACATCTTTGGCATCCTTTAAGAATCTGTCAAAGAAAGCTTTGCCTGCTAAGCCTCCCGCTTCACGAAACAGCATATCTGTCGTTTTGGTGCCAAAATTCTGTTCCAGCACATCCCTAAGCGTAAATTGAAAAAGGCGATATGCCTCTATTCTGATACTAGGTCCCAAATTTGGCCGAGCTTGTTCCATATTGGAACCAACGGTATTGTCCCAATCAAATTGGTACTTTCTCTGCGTTTTCATAGCTTCCCTCCCGATAAAAATGCAGTCTACTTTGAATATAGTAAAATGCCGACCTACCACAACAAGCTGTCAAAATTGCCGTGAAGTTAATAGCCATTAATTGCTCATCCAATGCGGGGACACCCCGCAACGCCCCGATTTTGAACAACGTTGCGGCGTGCCTTGCCCTAGCCAAACTCTGGAAATACCTTGACATGCGCGGGAAATTTTTCTATATTCGGCATTGAAATGCTTTATACGAGCACACATAATATTGCTTTCGCCCTTCCACTAGTGGCAGGTCAGGCTATTTTTAAAAACAGCGAGGAGCTTCCGGTGCTAGGTCGTTTTGGTTGCTTGCCTCGTGTATGTTTAGGCGCGAAAAGGGCGGCCGTGCTAAATAAGTTTGCCCCCCCCCCCCCCCCCCCCAATGGTGTCAACTTAAGGTTTTGGGTGTTTGATGTATATGCAATAAGAAAAAAAAACACGCCTGCTGATAAGCCATTATTGACAAAAAGTTCCGCCATAATGAGATAATATAGCAAAT
>JAITUM010000142.1 GCA_031286305.1 Candidatus Fibrimonadaceae bacterium
GTTTTTCCGTTCAAAGAAAACCGTTAATGAATAAAAAATGAGTTGGCACACTAATTATTTAGAATACTTTGAAAAACCGTATTCTTGCGTTCCACAAACAATCGTAGAAGAGGTTAGAAATAACCTTACACGTTTTCAAACAGTTGATTCTCCAATGGCTACAATTGCAGTCATTGCCAGAAATGAGGAAACCCGTTTATTTAGTTGTTTGTGGGCGCTCAGCGAAAGTTGCTGTAATTATCCCATTGAATTCATAGGCATTGATAATGATTCAACAGACAGGACAGCCGAGATATTTGATGCTGTAGGAATAAGATGGTTTACCGAAATGCAAAAGAGTTGCGGATATGCTCGTCGCTGTGGGTTGGAACACGCAAAAGGCAAATATTATTTTTGTATCGATTCTGACACCTTATATCCTCCACATTATATCCAGATGTACATAACAGCTTTGGAAAAACCGGGCATAGTGGGCGTTTCTTCATTTTGGAGTTTTATTCCTGACGAAAAACATTCAAAATGGGGACTCAAAACGTTTGAATTTTTCAGAGATATACATGTTTGGCTGTTGTCATTCAAAAGACCGGAATTGGCTGTTAGAGGATTGACATTTGCATATAGGGCTGAGTATGGACGGAAAGTCGGCTACCGGGTCGAAATAATACGTGGTGAAGATGGCTCTATGGCTTTTGGATTATTGAAATATGGCAAACTGAAACTTATTTTAAGCAGGAAAGCCAGGGTGATTACCGCAACTAATACTTTAGGCGCTGATGGTTCACTTTTTAAAAGTTTCACAATCAGAGTTAAAAACGCATTAAAAGGTTTTAGCAGTTATTTTACGAAACGGACTAAGTATGTAGATAAAGAATCCAACTTAATAGACGCTTTTAAAAAGTCTAAGAACTGACTGGCAATTCATTCCGTAAAGACTATTTTGTATCCAGACTTTCAGGTATATTTATATCTTCCATATAACTAACCGAATTTTCGTCTATCAATTTTCTTTTTCACAGGCACTTGCCTTCTTCTGCAGTTTATCCAATTCCTTTTGCGCTCTTTTTACTTTCTTTTTGAGTATTTCCAGTTGTTTTTCCTGTCCCAAAGAAGCGTCATATTCCGTTTTATTCTTGACCATTGTATAGATAATTCTGCCTATTTTATTGGCAGTTGCCACTACAGCGTCTCCTCTTCCCTTTTTAGCCTGTATTTTACGAAAATAAATACCAAGCGAAGACTTTTCATTTTGCAGCGAGCTTGCAGCAACTCGCAGTATTTGTCCCACCGGGTTTTTGCGTTTTGGCAGTTTGCTTGATAGCAGTTTGCCGCCCGATATTTTGTTGTTGGGAACAAGATTAGCCCAATTGCAAAAGTTTTTGTACGAATCGAACTTGCTCACAAAATCATGTCCCAATTCACCCACTAATCTGAACAAAGAACCCTTTTTGATTCCGGGTATCTTCATCAGATTCACTCCCCAAAGTTCATGGGCATACTGTTCTATGTCAATGGATATTTTGTTTTTAGGAGATTCGGACTTATTGCATCTTTTACATTCGCTTGGAACGGGCATTTCTTGTGGTAAACCAGCCTTATACTTTCCGATAAGTGTTTCAACCTGTTTTTCTATTTCTACCATCTGCGCTTGGGTATAGTGATACAACTGCCAGCATTGTTTAAGCATAAAAATCAGGTTTTCGTCCCAATTTGCCTCAAGTGATTTTTCAATCTCTTTCACCGTAGCTTTACAACGGGGGTCGGCAAGTAAAGCCAACTTTTTAGGGTCACGCTCACCTTTGATAATGGCAGAGATGATGTCCTGACCGGATTTGCCCAATATATCACTGATAACATTGGGTAATTTGATATTCATCAAGCCCATATACTTTTGCATGCGTAGAACTTCCTTCGATGCAGTACGCAAAAGATTATCGCGGTGACGCGTCAAATTGCGAATATCCCGCGCAAAATTGCAAGGCTGAAAACTTGCCTTGATCAATCCGTAACTGTGCAAAAGCATGATCCATTCGGCATCTACCTCGTCGGTACTCTTTTCTGCGATGTTCTTGATCGCTTTTGCATTGCCAAGCAGTACATCAAATCCGTCTGCTAAAAGACGCATATAAAGCGGAATCCAATAAATACCCGTAGATTCCATCGCTACAGTGTCTATCCTGCAAGCGGTCAGCCATGCGCTGATTTGATGCAGATCGCAGGTAAAAGTACCGAAACAGCGATTATGATCATCGTCTCTGTCTTCAGGTACACAAACCTGCATCTCGGTGGAAGATACATCAATCCCTGCTGCATTGGGATTGACAACGTCCAATTTCAAGCCTTTGCCGGTCTTGATTTTTTTGGCTTTTTCTGCCTTTTTTGCTATTTTTGCCATATCAAATAAAATAATTTGAGGGTGAATAAAAAATGTCTGAAAGTCCCGGCAGGTCAAAATAAAGTATTCTTCCATGTGGGCTCTTAAGGCACCAATTATTTCTTTACAAACCTGCCGAGAACCATACTTTGCCTTGGGTTTTGCCCAATGATAATATTGGTTTACCTAATCGCAGACAGCCCTCAAGTTATTTTTATTTTTCTTTTTTCCAAAAAAATTAGTTACTTTGCCATAACAAACCGATGTTCAACAATCGTTTTATACAACCTTTCATCGGAAAGCGCATCTTTTGCAAATTCCGTGTCCATCAATTTGTGCAA
>JAITUM010000148.1 GCA_031286305.1 Candidatus Fibrimonadaceae bacterium
GTGATACTTGCAGTCATAGGTGGTATGGCTGGTCTTGCGATAGTTTTGCATAACCGTAATATATTAAACTAAAGTCTTCGCCTGAAGGCGAGGGATTTTCCCCCAGAAAGAGACATTAAGATTTTCTATATTAAATATGTTCTTTAACAAAAGGAAGTAAACTTTAAAAAGAATGAGATGGATAACATTAAAAATGGAACTGTGAAAATGAAAAAAGTTTTTCCAAAGCTAATGAGTGCAGTGATAATTGCGGCAATGTTGGCGTTGCCGGTGTGGGGATGCGAGGGTTGCAAAAAAAATAATGCGGTAATTGTGAAAACAAGTGCAGCAGTAGCAGATACGGCGGCAACAGATTCAGCGGCATCGCATCCGCCTCTTTCATCTGCTGTGAGCAGGTTGGGAGCTGATGTGCAGTCTCCGCGCATTCCGGTTGCTATAAGCTGGTTGGGAACAAGAGAACTTGCCGAAGGTTTTCCAGAGCTTGCACTGCGTGCTGTGGAAAACGATACGCCGTCTACCGCTGCTGATACGCTTTTGCGTCTTTTCAAACTCGGAGCAATAAATGCTGCCCTCGGAAACACCGACGAAGCTATAACCGCATTCAACGCTGTGAGCAGCGGCAGCCAACTCCTCGCACCGTTTGCCAAGGAACAAATCGGCAATATCCATGTGTCTAAAAACGAATTCGGAAAAGCGAAGGAAGCCTACTCGTCTGCACTCTCAGCTGGCCTTCCTGAAAAATATCGCCAGCATATATCAGCAAAAATCAAATCACTTGCAGACACTTCGCTACCCGCCAAACCTGATGTCAAAACCGATTCTGCCGTAGTTCCGGCGCGGCGTGCGCTTTTGCTATCGGCAAACGCAGCCTTTGACGCTTCACAATGGCAACAAGCTGCTGACCTGTACAGCAAATTTCACGCTACCTATGGTCCCGACTCCGATGTGCTGATGAATACCGCGCGCTCATACCGCAACCTCGGAAATCAGGAGGAAACCAAGAAATGGTACGATCTCCACATCAAGCATTTTCCAAAGCACAGAAAAACGCAAGATATAATATGGATGCGAGCGTGGGAGCTTGAAGCTAGCGGACAATACAAAGAGGCAATTGTCGCTTACAGAAACATACTTAACGGCAGCAGCAACAGAGTTGAAGAAGCTCACATGAGACATGCGCTTTGTTACTATAAACTGCAAAGATATGATAGTGCTATTGTGCACTTGAATGCGTTTCAAAGCAAATTTTCGCAATCAACCTTTCGTATGGCTGGAATATTTTGGCAGGGCAAAGCTCATGCCGCAGCAGGCAAAACCGCAGAAGCGCACAGGCTTTGGAGCACCATAGTGCGGCGCGACCCTACCGACTACCACGCTTTTCGCGCAAGCCAACTTATGGGAGTAGAGCATCAAATCACATCGCCGGCATCCGCACAGATGACAGATGCTCAAGTTCGCGAGTGGCTTGAAGCAGCTTCGCCAAAATCAAAGAAGCGGTTAACTGCACAAGACACTCTTAACTTGCGGCGCGGCGCGGCACTCCTTGCCATTGCACAACCTCAAATTGCTGATTTTTTCCTCGACAACTATGCACGCAATTATGGCGGCAACCTGTTATTGCAGTTTGAAATAGCCGCTGGTTATGCCTTAGCGGGTAGCCCGGCACTCTCATTTAACGTAGCTCAGCGACTCACGTGGCGTATTCCCATAGAACGCAGAAATAACATGCCGTTGCAAGTGTTATCTGTAATGTTTCCGTCATTCTACGGACCGTTCATAACGCACTACGCAGAACGCTTCAATAAAATAGACCCTCTTTTTGTGAGTGCTGTGATGCGGCAAGAAAGCATATTCAACGGCACGCTCGTATCGCCGGCGGGAGCTGTTGGGTTAATGCAAATTATGCCTACCACCGGCAAAGACAGCATAGCGATAAATCTGAACGAGCCGTTTACAGTTGATTCTTTATTTAGCTGTAGATACAATATCAGATTCGGAACTTATTATTTGAGCAAACGTCTCACTCAACTGAGCGGCAATCATGTTTTGGCGCTTGCCAGTTACAACGCCGGCGTACATAATGCTGTAAAGTGGCGTGATAGCAGAACAAACGAAGACGATGACATATTTACCGAAGACATAGGCTTCAGAGAAACGCGCACGTATGTAAAAAAAGTCATGGGTAACTACTGGACATACCAAGCGCTTGTGAACATGCCGGGGTATGTGTATGGTAAGTAATGCGCTTGTAATACGCTAGCATTGCGATGAAATTAGCTAACCCATGTTGCACCGCGCAAGCGAATAGCAGGGTTGTTTTTCTATCTTAACTCAATGCAACCTAAACTCCCAAAATTGCCTGCGGGCATTCAGACTTTCGCTCATATACGCGAGGATGGTAGTGTTTATGTTGATAAAACCAAGTATCTTGTGGATTTAATAGACAACGGGAAAGTTTATTTCTTAGTTCGTCCCCGCAGGTTCGGTAAGAGCCTAACTTGCTCAACTTTTGAAGCTTTGTTTCAAGGCAAAAAAGAATTATTCAAAGGTTTATATGCGGAGGAGTTTTTAAACAGACCAGGTTTTGAACCTAGCCCTGTTATTCGTTTGGATATGAGCAGGGTAGCTACAGGAGAAGGCTTAGATGCTATGAAAAAATCAATACGGTTTATGCTTGGCTCCACAGCAGAGCGTTTAGGTATTGAGTTAAAAGATGATTTATTGTACTCAGATATGCTGATAAGTTTAATTGAGAAAATATTTGATAAATACGAAAAAAGAGTAGTTCTTATAATAGACGAATACGATAATCCCTATACAACATATTCCAATAAGCCGGATATAGCCGAGGAAGTTCGTACTCTTTTGCGAGATTTTTACAAGCAGATCAAAGTGTGCGAGCAATATTTAAAGTTCGTTTTTATAACCGGCATAACCAAAACCGCAAAAACGGGAGTATTCAGTACGCTAAATAATCTAGCCGATATTTCTTTAGATGAAAATTATGGTGAAATGTGCGGCTTAACGGAAGAGGAAATTTATAAAAACTTTACCCCGCATTTAGAGGCTTTTGCAAACAAAGAAAAAATCTCCTTCAAAGATTTAATGAAAAAAATCAAGGATCACTACGATGGTTTTTGCTTTGACGGTAAGCATTTTCTCTACAATCCTTTTTCATTTCTTTTGCTGTTGTGGCATAAAGATTTTGCAAACTATTGGATTGGTTCCGGTACTTCCAAATTTTTATCAGATTATCTTAAAAACCGAAACTTAACCATTGAACAGTTTAGAGGAATGCCGGTTTGCAAAGACACAATTCTCAGCCCTCCTGCCGAGATAGAAGTTGCTCCTCCCGAAAGTTTTTTGTATCAGGCTGGTTATTTGAGTTTGCGCCCAGGAACAATGAAAGATTTTTTCACTTTGGATTATCCCAATACGGAAGTACTTAATTCAATGAGTTCGCTTTTAACGCAAAATTTACTGTCTAACCAAAGCGAACCGCAAAGCCATTACAGAAACGATTTGCTTTTTGCCTTGCGTGAAGAAAATATTGAAGAGCTTGTTGACGTTTTTAATCGTTTGCTTGCGAGTATTCCGCATAATGATTTTGATGGTGCAGCAAAACAGAATATTAAGCATAGGGGTTATAAGATGACCGCTCAGGAATGGCTTTGCCGTTCTTGTTTGCTTGCTTTTTTGCGTGGCAGTGGCGTTACTGTTTTTGGCGAAGTTCAAACGAATAGGGGCAGGGCAGATCTGGTTATTGAATTTAACGATCGTTTTTTTGTGCTTGAGCTTAAAATGCTTCCGGATACGGCAAAACAGGCTTTGCAACAGATTATTGATAATGGTTATGCCAAACCTTACCCCAATGCGGTGGTTTTGGGGCTCGCTATTGACGGTGAGAAACGGCAGATTGTGGAATGGGAGGCGGTTACTAATGCAACCTAAACTCCCAAAATTGCCCACTGGCATTCAGACTTTCGCTAATTTACAGGGGATTTATTCGAAAAAAACGCCGAAGAGTATTCGAAGTAGGCCAAACACTATAATGCCAATTGCGAGTATATTCCAAACAGAAAGACTAGTTTCTTTTTCTGATGTATGAAAAGAATCTAAAAAAGAATCATTTTCCATATCTTTAAGAACTTCTGACTTAGGTTTAATTTTTTTCAATTCATCAGTATATTTTTGTAAAAGTTTATTAAAATTTGACTCATCACAATCTGGTTCTGTAGTTGAATTATACAATTCTTTTGCTAGCTTTAATAAAGTTTCATAACATTGTGCTTTTATCGAAGTAGTGAATTCATTTTCGCCAAATTCTAAAATTAACTTTTCTACAAAAACGGTGAGTAAACCATCGAGAAGGGCAGTTTTTCCCCTTGTTTCATTGACATATTCCACCCTTTTATCTAGAGTATAAAAGCGCTTCGTAGAGTTATAACCATTTATTATTGTACCATATGCTAGGGAAGCAAAAGTAAATAAATCAGTACTCATTAGCTTTATCGCTTCGTTTTGCAGAATATCATCATTCATTTTCTTAATACTTTTTAAAACGTTTTCTATACAATTTGCAATATCAAAAGCTCCTTGTATGGGTGTTTGGCTCATAGCTTTACAATAAGTATTATAAAAAAAAGCTTCCCAATTTTCAGCATCTTCCATTTGAGCAATACCATAATACTTCTCGGCTTGTTCATAGTCGTGACATTCCTTTGCTCTGCGAGCATTTTTTAAGGCATTCTCTATCTTGGCAGAAGTATCAATTGTAACCATCATTTTCTTGGCATCTTCAACAGAATATTTTGTACCGCAACTCTGGCAAACAAATATTCCGTCTTGTTTGATTAACTCTTTACCACCACACATTTCACAGATTAGTTGTTTCATGTCCATCTCCTATATTTTAAGGTTTTGCTTTTCCGCACTCAGCGCAAAATTTTCCAGTATTTTCAACATGACCACAAGAACAATTCCAAGAGAGCTTCTGTTGTCCCATTTGAAACAAAGCTTGCGGATTCATCATGCCGCCAGCTTGAGCAGCCATTCCCATGCCAAGAAAGCCAGCCATTGCTCCGGAACTGTTCCCCGCAGCAGCACGCATTGCGTCGCTTTGAGCATTTACCAAAGCCGCTGCTGCCATAGTTGGATCTCGCATCACCATTGCAGTCTGAAGATTTTTAATGCGATTTTCATCTTCTTGAGAAGCAGAACAGGCAATTCCAAAATTTACAATCTCTATGCCTCGACCTTCTCGCCATTTAGCACTAAGAGCCTCGTTAAGAATTTCTGCCAGTTTTTCAGTTTGAAAGGATATTTCGTGATATTCTAAATTTGTACCGAGTTTTGCCAATGAAGGTCCTAAAATAGTAAGTATCTCTGTTTTTAGTTGTCCATCAAGATTATTTCTAGTATATAGTTCCTCCACATTACCACAAACATTGGCGTAAAACAAAGCCGGATTAGTAATACGATAGGAATATTCTCCATTAGCTCTTAATCCTATGGTAAGGCGTAGATTGACAATTGGATCAACTACAACGTAAGGAATAGGGCTAGATGTACCGTATTTATTTCCTAATATTTCTTTTGTGTTGAAATAATAAATACGCTGATCCTTGCCTGGACCTCCACCGTATTTAAATCGCTCACCCATATTTTTTATTGATTCTACAAGACCTGTTCCAAAATTTCCGTAAAAAACACTTGATTCTGAAGATTGGTCGTAAGTATAATGCCCTTCTTCAGCGCAAAATTCCATAATGCGGCCATTATCCACAATAATAGCGGCTTGCCCTTTGTTTACCACAAAACCTGAGCCATTGGAGATAATATTATCTTCCCCTTTGACATTGCTACCTCTTTGGCTTATTCTTTTTTGCCCTTTAATAGCCAGCACGTCAGCTTCCATGCCTTCGCAAACAAAAAAATCCAACCATTGATCTGCTAAAACACCACCAGCAGATCCCATTAATGCTTTGAGTAATCCCATGATTCATCTCCTATTGTTATAACTACCGTGCAACATTGCCGGTTTTTGAACAAGTTCCCATATAATAAATTCTGCGCTAAATGCGCATAACCCCTTGAAATACAATAATTTATGGGGGGGGGGGGGGGGGGGGGGGGGGGGGTATAAATTTGGGGTTGTGGGTTGTGTGGGTGGGTACTTTTGGGGGAAAAACCTAACCTCCTAACAA
>JAITUM010000243.1 GCA_031286305.1 Candidatus Fibrimonadaceae bacterium
AAGCCAACCCCGGCAAAATCTCCCATCTTTGACTCTTTGGAAAAAAAACGATACCATAAAGTGTTATCAAAAGATATGTCCCTTGCACTACGAATATCAAAAGGCTCCATCACTGAAGAACCGGTTAATCGCACTTTGCTTTCCGGCAAAATAGTATAGCCAATTGTGATACTTTTTTGAAAGTCAGCAGAAAATTTCAGCCATTGTGCTTTGGTACTAAACCGTACTACCGGAAGCGGTAATACAGGCCACACTGTTCCATTCGGCAATTTAATTCCAAAATAAAAAGCCCAGCGCATTTATCACGCTTTTCAACGAGCTTAACAAAAATATTCCCAACACGGTCGCAGAGATTTATCAAAAAATGTATTACAGTCCAAGACAATGCCAAAGACTTTTTGTCAAGAATTACGGACTATCGCCTCAAATGATTAATTATTACGACCAAGCTCATTTCATCAACGACTTCAAACGAAACATCGGTCTAACGCCGCTGGAATTAGTGCGCAAATATACTTCACAATAAAAATTGTCGCATTTTTACAATACAAGCCAGCTAATTTTAGTTATTTTAGCAAAGGAGTTAATTATAGAACAAGGTGACAACGGCAAGCGTATTGAGCAGTGCAGGATGTGGGGTGAGGGTTAATAATTTCTATATTCCCAAAATGGATTATAAAACACCAAAATTACAGCCAAGCCAGATAGCTCGTGGCTTGTCGCGAGGAGTGGCTTCATTTCTCATAGCCCTTGCCCTGATGGCGCCAGGAATTGTCTATTCTGGTTTTATCATCAACGATAAGGACGGATGGACAAATATCAGAGAAAAACCTGATGGAAAAGCAAAGGTTTTAGGTAAAGTACACAAGCATCAAGTTTTTTTCTCGACCGGTTGCGATGATAATCTAATTTATACCGATAATTGGGAACCTGTTACTGCTGCCGATATTAGCGGATACATTTTTAAAAAGAATATTATTCAAATCAGCTCATTTCCAGTAATTGCAAGTGAGTACGTCTGGTTGGAGGATGAAGAAAAACGTTTTTTTACTGCCCAAAACGATAGTATAACAGTAACTATGAAACTTACTTATAATGAGAATCGTGCTGTGTACCACCCTTATGATATCGAAGAAATGGTTGTAAAAAATGGCGAAAAAAGAACTGTTATACAGCCGCTCATGATTGTTGCTTCCCATGCATCTTTTAAATTGTTTATTGGTGATGATGGGGCATTATATTTACAAGTTCACAATGGCAGCGATGGCGAAGGAAGAGTGGCATGGTATTCCATTGTTAATGGTAAGGTAGTATTTAGTGCAACGAGCTACACCAGTTGTTGATAAAATCAATATCAAAGGCACGAAGGGGTAGCGGAATGAGTATGCCTGCACAATTGGTAAAGCGTTTGAGGAGTTTGGTAAAAAAGCGGCAATTAAGCCTCCTTTTCTTTGGTAACTCATTTGTTTGAAATTCTTTCAATATCCTGTATAGCATTCTCTATGCGTTCAGTGTGATATTGTTCATACATATTGTTTATGTAATCTATAATTCCTTTTTCTTTCCAAGAATTTAAAACTTCTTTTGCAGACATGCTTTTTGCCTGAGCATATTTTTCAAGCAAAAAAATAAAAAATTCCGCTTCGACAGATATTTTTTTCATAATATTCCCTCAAAATACGGTGACTGTCTGAAGTCTCCAGTTTGATATTCGGCGTTCCATAACTCATAAATTAAATAAGGCGATAAAAGATATAACCCCAAATTCTTGTCTGCTAATTTTTCTGCTAATTTTGAGTTGTAAAAAGCGAATATTGCCTCTTGCTCTTCCAAAGATTGTTTTTCAACAATCAGACGAACAACCATGCTTATAAGACTAATATTTATGTATGTATTCATAATTCTAAGGCCTCCATAAAAGCGAGATATTTCAAAGCATTTTCTGTTGCAAACAAATATTGTGTATCCAATTTTTCCGGTTGAAAAAGTTGAATTACAAACTCTTTTGGATTTTTCAAATGATCAAACATACCTTGCATATATTGGTCTATCGTCAAAATAGTATTATCGTTCGCTGTGGGACCTATCACAATATCGTATTGCTCTGTTTGCATACCCATTCTATTTGCTAAAACAAAATCAAGCCAAGCTATGTTGGCACTCTCAAATTGTAAAATGTTTAGATTACTCACTAAATCACTAAAATCAAAAATATTTACGATTGGAGCACCGTACTCAAAAAATAATTTTGCTGACTTCGCTCTATTCTCTGCCTGTTTTTGGCTGACGGATAAATAGAATCCACTACCAAAATCCAAAAACTTCCTGCTTTTGCTCAAATCAGGGTCTTTTATAATTTGATTGCTACCATGATATAATTTCATAATATTTGGTTAATATAGTAATTAATGATTAACTATGCGCTTGGGAGTAGGGCCAAGGCCAGGGCAAACGCATCTTATTTTTTTAATATGGGGGATATCCCCCTCGCTGCAACCGCTCCGCGTTTTACGCTACCCCCAATGCGGGAACACCCTTCCCGCTTTACATTTCGCTGGTGAACCGTGCGAAGCGCGGGTAACACCCCGCAACGCCCCGGT
>JAITUM010000051.1 GCA_031286305.1 Candidatus Fibrimonadaceae bacterium
CGCCAAAAAGATTTTTCAGAGTGTATGCTGATTTGGATAAAAAAATATCAAACAAAATAGACCTCGTTGATTTTGATATGCAAAAAGATTTTTATAATCTTCTAAAATCATTAGGAGAGGTAGTTGAAATTGGATGATAAAATTGAGCAGCAGCCTGCTGCCCAATTGCCAAACACGACTAAGCCCTTCGAGTGGGGTAGGAAGTAGTTATGAAAGTAGTTTGCATTTTAGGCAGTCCAAAATCAAATGGGAACACAGCGACAATTTTGAGAAAAATCACAGAAACATTAGAGCAAAATGAAATAGAAATAACTCGTTATAATTTAGGAGAAATGAAAATTGGTTATTGCACAGGTTGCAAATCATGTGAGAAAAATGGAAAATGCGTGCAAAATGATGATATGAATGAAATTATTGCAAAAATTTATGAATCCGATATAATCATTATGGCTTCGCCTTCTTATTGGGGTGATGTAACAGGACAAATGAAAGTTTTCATTGACAGATGTATGCCATATTGCAATGTCAATCCCAATCGCCTGCCCATTCCAGTTGGAAAAACTGGCGTTGCAGTTGCTGTTAGAGCTGGGCAAAATAAAAAAGAGAATAAAAATCTGATTGCTACAATAGAGCATTTTTTAGGTCATTTGGATATACCATTAAAATATCAATTTACTATTGAAGGAATATCAACCGAGCAAGATTTAAAAAACAATCCGTCTGTATTGGAGAAAGCAACAGACTTTGGCAAGGAAATAGTATACGCGGAAAAGATATGAAATAGCCGATTTAGAATCTGTGAACTGTCTGAAATTCCTAGGCGTTGGGCAGAAAGCCTTTTAGGACGTCTAGGTGTAATAGAATAAGACGATAGTGTTACCCTAGATCTAGAATTTTCTATATTGCTTCTTATGAGCAAAAGAAATACCACCATAGAAAAGGTAACAATGGGTTCCCAAGAAAACATAGGCAGCGATGCTGGTTTTATTAATGGATTATGAAAACATTATACATAACCGATTTAGATGGAACGTTACTCGGTAGCAATGGCAAAATTTCAGAATATACCATAAAAACAATAAATAATTTAATTGACAATGGTATGTACTTTTCATACGCAACAGCAAGATCTTTATCATCAGCTTCCATTGTTACAAATGGCTTAACAACGAATATACCAGTCATTACTTATAACGGGGCATTTATTGTAAATGCACATACAAAAGAAATATTGTATTCTTTTTCTTTTTCTAAAAAAGAAAAAGAAACTATAATAGAATGTTTGAATAGAAAATCAATCTTCCCGTTGGTTTATGGTTATGTGAACGGCGAAGAAAAAGTTTCTTGGATAATAGGCAAGGAAAATGCTGGAATTAAAAAGTATTTAAATTCAAGAAAAGGAGACTCGCGATTAAGACCAGTTGAAACAAAAAATGATTTGTATTGCGGAGAGCTTTTCTATTTCACTTGCATTGGAGAAAAGGAAGATTTATTGAAAGTTTACAGTTATTTCAAAGAATTGGGTCAATTTACCTGCACATTGCAACAAGAGCTTTATTGTGAAGAATACTGGTGTGAAATAACGCCTGTAAGGGCAAGCAAGGGAAATGCGATAGTGATATTAAAAGAAAAATTAAAATACGATAAAATCATATCATTTGGAGATGCGGTAAATGATATACCGATGTTCAAAATATCAGATGAAAGTTATGCCGTTGAAAATGCTGTTGATGAATTGAAAAAATATGCAACTGGAATAATTATGTCAAATGATAATGATGGCGTAGCACATTGGTTGAAAAAAAATAGTGGCTGAATTAAAGCCCGACTTTGCGGAAGCGTATTACAATATAGGATTTTTTCATTCGGAAAATGGGGACGATGATGAAGCTCTGAAATTTTACCAAAAAGCAATTGAATGTTGGGAAAAAGTTATTGAATTGGAGCCTAGCTATGAAGAAGAATTTTTCTACCTTACGCAAATGCAAGTTAAAAAGTCAGAAAAAAGCGATGCCAATTATCCTGCATGGCTTGAGTCGCTTAAGAAACAAATTCAAGTTGCTCGTGTTCGTGCGGCTTTAGCTATTAACGCTGAACTTATCAACTTATATCACAAAATTGGTTTGGATATTATAAAGCGGCAACAAATGCATCGTTGGGGCGATAAAATTATCCAGCGTCTTGCTGCGGACTTGAAAAATGCTTTCCCTGACATGAAAGGATTTTCAGAGCGCAATCTCAAATATATGCGGTATTTTGCCGAGCAATGCCCATCAAGCCAAATTGGGCAGCAGCCTGCTGCCCAATTACCTTGGTTTCACATTGTTACGATTTTAACCAAAACTAAACAAGCAGATCGCGAATGGTATGCCGTTCGTACCATCGAACAAGGATGGTCGCGTTTAACTTTAGAGCAAAATATCAAAAATCGACTGCACAAACGGCAGGGTACTGCTGTTTCAAATTTCGCTAAACGTTTACCTGCGCCACAATCCGAGCTTGCACAAGAAACCTTGAAAGATCCCTATCTTTTTGATTTTCTAGGCTTGGCAGATGATGCGCACGAGCGAGAAATTGAAAATGCACTTATTCGGCACATTTCAAAATTTTTGCTTGAACTGGGCGTAGGCTTTGCTTTTGTTGGTCGCCAATATCGTCTTGAAGTTGCTGGCGAAGAATTTTTCATTGACCTTTTGTTTTATCATACTCGCCTTAAATGCTATGTTGTTATAGAATTAAAGGCATCAGCGTTTAAACCGGCCTATACAGGGCAGTTGAATTTTTATCTTTCCGCAATTGATGCGCAAATCAAGGCTCCGGATGACCGACCAACTATTGGCATATTGCTCTGCAAGAGCCGCAATAAAATTGTCGCAGAGTATGCCTTGCGTAATGTTCATAGCCCTATCGGTGTTGCAGAGTATAAACTTATGGCATCTTTGCCAAAGGAATTGAAAACCGAACTCCCAAGTATTAAAGAAATTGAAAACAGGCTTGCGGAAACTTATACGAGAAAAAAGAGCCCTGCACCAAACACAGCCAAGTCCTCCGAGCACAGCAAAACTTCCCGTAGAAAAATGTAAGCATTCACCGCAACCATGATCAAAGAAATAGACAAATCAGATTTGAAACAGGCACTTGACCTCGTAAATAAAGTGTTTTCAGAATTTGTGGCGGTGGACTATTCGGAGCAGGGCATCGCAACATTTCAAGACT
>JAITUM010000245.1 GCA_031286305.1 Candidatus Fibrimonadaceae bacterium
AGCAACTCCCTTCCCGCTGAACATTTCGCTGGTGAACATCCGCAGGATGGTTAATTTAGTCGTTTATTTGTGCAGTTCCCTATACCCCACACCCCATACCCTATACCCAAGCGAGTAAAGCAGTGTTTTCTAGATTTTAACCTCTGTATGCTGGCTGCTAAACAAATCGCCGAACTTACCGATGCTGTTTTGGAACCGGCAGATGCTGAAGGTAATGTGTTAAAGTGCGCAACGCTCGCTTTTGCCACGGAAAACGATGTTTCTTTTTGCATAGATGAAGTCGCTTATGGAGCAGCAAGAACAACAAAAGCAAAGTTGGTTTTTGTGCCGAAAAATTTTAAAGGATGGGTTGGAGAGGCTAAAGCTTTAGCTAAAGTGGAAAATCCCTATAAAGCAATAATTGAATGCGCAAAAATTTTAAATAAAAAAGAATTTACACAAGGCACAATTCATGCCACGGCAAAAATAAACCCAAGCGCTCTGGTTTTTGGCTCTGTGGGTGCAAACTCGGTTGTGGGTGCATTTTGTTTTGTTCCCATGGGGGTAAGTATTGGTGAAAATTGCATTTTGCATTCCGGCGTTCATCTCTATCCAGGTGTTGAAATAGGGAACGGAACCGTTTTGCACTCTGGTGTTGTGATTGGCTCACGAGGGTTTGGGTTTTACAAAGACGAAAACAGCAAGCAAATTGAAGTTCCGCACTTTGGTGGCGCAGTAATAGGAGAAAATTGCGAAATTGGCCCAAATTCCGTTATAGCGGCTGGTTTTTTGGAAGCTACAAGGCTTGGAAATTGTTGCAAATTGGATAGCTTTGTGCAAATTGGGCATAATTGCATAGTTGGGAATAATGCGGTTTTTTGTTCGCAATCCGGGCTTGCAGGCTCAGTTATAGCAGAAGACGACATTACGCTCGCAGGCGGTGCGCAGGTTGCCGGGCACTTAACTTTGGGCAAGGGCTGCATTATAACGGCAAAAGCGGGGGTTACAAAGAGTGTTAAACCCGGTGCAAAAGTTGCAGGATTCCCAGCTATCCCCATTGAGGAGTGGCGAAGAAAAGTGCTGGCTTAATTTTCTACATTGCAACTTTGATGACTGAACAATCGATTCTAATAAAAAATGTTCGTCCTTTTGCCCAAGGCTCTTGGCAAAACGAACAAAATATGCTTTTGGGAAATGATTCTAAAAATGCAAAAGAAATAGATGGGAGCAAGTGCCTTGCACTGCCGGCTCTTTTTGCTATAGGCGCAGACTTTCAGGAACCGGCAAGGGACGACGTGTATTCCTTTGCAGACGGCATAGAAGCAATGCGCAGGGGCGGATTTTACGGCTGCCTTTATGAAAGCAACGCAAACCCCATAGACGATTTGCCACAATTAACTTCTTTTAAGCAAATTTGTGAAAAGTCAAAACTTGATTTTGCGCTTCTGGCTTCTTTTAGCAAGGCAAATGAACATAATAACATAAGCGAAATGCTGGAGCTTACAAATGGTGGAGCGCATGGTTTTGGAGATGGCGGAATTTTGCCCGAAAACATGCGTTTTTTAAGAATGGTTTTTGAATATGGCAAAGCAACCGGCAAAACATTTTACTTTCATCCTCTTGAATTGAGTTTGAAGAATTTTGGTGTTGTGCATGAAGGGCTTTATTCAGACACAATAGGCTTTAAGGGCATTCCTGAGCAGGCAGAAACAATACCTGTTTACAGAATTTTAGAATTTGCAAGATGGTTTGATGTTCCTGTGCATTTGCGGGAAATTTCTTGCCAAAAAAGTTTGGAGCTAGTAGCACAGGCAAAGACGAACGGGCTTAATGTGACTTGCGATGTTGGAATTTACCATCTTTTATTTGATGATTCCGCACTGTTAAATCTCTCTTCGGAGTTTCGTTTTAATTCCCCGCTCAGAAGCGCAAAAGACAAAGAAGCCTTGTGGAACGGGCTTTTAAACGGCACTGTGCAATATATTAGCTGCAATCATTTCCCTGTGCTCAAACAAGAAAAGCAAACGAATTTTGAAGATGCTTGCCCTGGAGCGGTCTCTTTGGAAATTGCGCTTTCTGCTTTGTGGCAAATAACTGCAGAAAAAACTTCCGGACATCCGGAGCGGTTGCTAAATTGGCTTGGAGCAAAAAAATTAGGGCTTGAAAAACCCGAAAACTTGATTCTTTTCAATCCGGATTTGGAATGGGAAGTTAGCGAAAATACTTTTGCCGGCTCGGTGTGCAATTCCCCGCTTTTGGGCAAAAAATTAAAGGGAAAAATTATCGGAACATACCTAGGAAAGGAATGGCGGTAATATCGGAGTAGCCGGATTCGAACCGACGACTTTCAGTTCCCAAAACTGACGCTCTACCAGGCTGAGCTACACTCCGTGGGTTTATGCTTTGCCAAGCACCAACACGCTGTTATGCCCGCCAAATCCAAATGAATTCGACATGGCATATTCAAATTGATGTTCAACTGCATTGTTTGCACAACAGTCAAAAGAAATTTCCGGGTCTTGGTTTTCCAAATTAATGGTTGGATGCAATTTTTGTTCTATTAATGACTTAATTGTAACAATCGCTTCCATTCCGCTTGCTGCTCCAAGCATGTGTCCGGTCATAGATTTTGTGCTGTTTATTTTTACATTGTCTATTTTGCCGTCAAAAGCTTTGAGAATGGCTTTGCATTCCGCAACATCACCTCTAGGAGTGCTTGTGCCATGCGTATTTACATAACCTATTTGCGAAATCTCAATACCGGCTTCTTTCAATGCCATGGATATAGCCACGCACACGCCTTCGCCATCTTCTCTGGGAGCGCTCATGTGATAGGCATCACCGCTTGCTCCACAACCTGCAAGGCGTGCTAAAATTTTTGCACCACGTTTCTTGGCATGGCTAAGAGATTCCAGAACCAAGATACCGGCTCCTTCGGAAAGCACAAAACCATTGCGACCAACATCAAACGGGCGGCTAGCCCTAGTGGGTTCTTCGTTTCTGGTGGAGAGTGCCTTCATAGCAGCAAAGCCGGCAAGCCCTATGGGGCAAACAGCTTCTTCTGTTCCGCCAGCTATCACTATATCTGCTCTGCCCAAGCGAATTTGGTCTGCGGCAGTGATGAATGAGTGGTTAGAGGTTGCGCAAGCTGAAACCGGGCTCCAAGTGGGTCCCATCCAGCCGGTGCGAATGGCTATTTCGCCGGCCACCATATTGGCTATAGCTTGCGGAACAAAGAAGGGAGAAACTCCGCGAGTTCCCTTTGTTTCCAAGTTTATGGAGCTATCGTAAAAAATCTCCATGCCACCCATGCCGGAGCCAACTATAACGCAAGCTCTTGTGACATCTACAGCGGTTCTAGCGTCTTCAATGCCGGCCATTTTGAGAGCCGTTTCTGCCGAATGAACAGCGTATTGTATATTTCTTGAAATACGCCTGCGGTCTCGCTCGCTATAATAGGGAGAGGCATCAAATTCCTTTATTTGCCCTGCAAACTTAACAGGACAATTCTCAATGTCAAAGCGGTCAATAATCCCAATGCCAGACTTGCCAGCTAGGACATTATTCCACAATTCATCCGGTGTGTTGCCCAAATTGGTAACACATCCCATTCCGGTAATAACAACTTCTTCCATACTAAGCTAAATATAGCAAATTTCAATTTGATTTTCAAGGGGGAAAGAGTAAGGGGGCACACTGCAAGGCCGCCTTTGGCGTTTTCCTGCATTTTCCTTAAAAGCCCATCTACAAACGCTCTACCAATTGTGCAGGCATACTCCTATTCCGCTACCTAGGAAGCGAGCCGGCGAGCTTCTGGAGAACCTTCATATTTGCCGTGAAGTTAATAGCCATTGTGAAATCTAGCAGGAATCTCATTCAACTTATGCAAATTCTTGAACAAATAGAGCCACAGGTCAAGGGTCGTTGTGTCTGCCCCTTTGCCACGTAAGGCTGTTGCAGCGAGGGGGATTACACCCGCGTTTTGCACGGTTCACCAGCGAAATGTAAAGCGGGAAGGGAGTTCCCCCATATATTAAAAATTAAGATGCGTTTGCCCTGTTTCCGCTATCAAGAAACGCAAGCAACTCTTCACGAATTTTCTATATTTCCCTAAAGCCTTTAGGGAATATTACTTTTCTTCCTTTCCGTCGCCCTAAAGCACTTAACCTTTAAAATTTGGAGCAGCCATGTCTAGAAGAACGGCGCAGTTGTTTGATTTGATGTTCAAGAGCATAATAAAAGATGCCAGCTCATCTGCTATTGTACATTTAATAAACGGTATTTACAAAAAGAACTATCCTTTGGATACAACTTTGGTAAAAATTGAACCAACCGAATTCATAAAAGAAAACCCAAAATCAGGGAAACTTGAGAAAATAGTTTCGGATATTGTGATAACTTTGTTCGATGGTGAAAGCAAAGACACATATTTCATGGAGGCTCAAATCAGTGATGATATAGAAATAGCGCTCAGAATTTTCAATTACAGCATGTATATTGCGTTGGAAAGAAAGGAAGTCTCAGATGACGGCTCTTATATGCAAATAAATATGCCTTCGCCTGTGGTAATATATTGGGAGGCGAGTAAAACCAAAGATGTGGTATCTGTAAAGATAATATCCTGACTTTATCACTATTTCTTTTGTAAAATCGTAAGTTGCTGCGTTGCAGGGGGTTATGATTTTATTTTTTTTGAAATGGGAGGCGCGGCGTAAAAAATGTATATTTTACGCCATGAAATATGATCCCATCATCCACAAAAGACGCTCTATTCGTTTGCGAAATTTTGATTA
>JAITUM010000170.1 GCA_031286305.1 Candidatus Fibrimonadaceae bacterium
TGGTTGAGCGAAGGGTTACCAGATACATTGGTATTATAAGTGGCATCCATTATTGTGGTTCGGCTCACATAACCCGGCGGATTACGCTGTGTGCAACCGCAACATGGGCCACCATACCAGTCGTAAAAACCGAAAGCGTGCCCAATTTCATGCAACATAACACCATTGATTGTACCGCTAGTAGCATGAGAATTTGCTGCGCTTGTTCCCGAGCCTCCACTACCGGGCAGGCACTGCCCCCAGCGGAAACCCCAATCGCCACCTTCGGCTGAACCGCAGGCACCTTGAACGCCATTGTTCTTTTTTTTGGTAAGCCATAAATAATGATCGTAACGGCCGTTAATTCCTCCAATGGAAGTTGGCCAGTTGTAATTAGAAGGACCTCCCGGAGCACTATTGATAGCGGTGCGATTAATGAATCTTGACCTTTCTCTAGGTGCAGAAGCCATATCGCCGGTGACGTATCCACTCTTAGGTTCAAGAGTATCGGAGTTAACCCATATTGTTTCATTCGGTTGCCGATCTCTTATCAAACTTCCGTCTTGAACAGCCCAACCTACAACATTCACAGGAATTTCACCGAAAGGCCAGTCTTCATATCCCATAAGAGGGCGAAGCCAATCATTAATCCCATCGTATAACATAGCCGCAATACGCCTGCGCTCCTGAAGCGACACCGTATCGGTAGACTCCCATCTTACAGCCCAATTAAAAGAGCCATTGCCCGCAAAAATCTGGTGGAATATGAGGTTGTTTGTACTAGCCCGCATTACAGGCCCTTCACATACGTTGCGGGTGTTCTTAACCCAGTCGAAGTGATCCTTCTCCAGTGCCGGTATGTTACTTATAGTCCGAACTGTTTTAGCTGTCCATCTTGCGTAAATAGTTGTGTTTGTTGTGAACTGCGTGCCATAAGCACCCGATATCACTCTTGTGCCGCCGGTTGCAGCAGCTGTTGTAAACCAACCCCTGAAATCGAAACCAGTTCTAGTTGGAGACGGCAGAACCCTAGGAGCGTTCATAGGCCCAGTAAGGTTGCCTTGAGCATCTGTTTCTACAACCATATTCCCTGGAGCTCCAGTGTAGTTTTGGCTAAGGGTTATTGTACGAACCTGAGCCGTTGCCACAGTCGCTAGCAACATCACAATCATAGCTACAATAGCCAAAGTCATCGTTTTTGTTTTATTCATGGCATACTCCTGTTTTTGAAAGGGAATCTAAATATAATGTAGATTTTTTTCTTTACTATATTCCCCATACGTGCTGAAAAAAGGAGTATAATGTTTACAGGCATAGTTCAAACTTGTGGAAAAATTACGGAGCTTAACAAGCTCGGCGATGCGGTGCAAATGAAGATTTTCGCAGAAAATTACTTTGAAAGCTGCAAAAAAGGCGATAGCGTTGCAAATAACGGCGTTTGTTTAACAATAGAAGGTTGCACCCAAAGTGAAGCCGTTTTCACCATGATCAAACAAACCATAGATAACACCTCTTTTAAAAATGCCTGCATAGGCAGCATGGTAAACCTTGAACTCCCCTGCCGCCCCAACTCCTTTATGGGCGGACACTTTGTAATGGGACATATAGACAGCACCGCCACTGTAAAAGAAATTGTAAACAGAGAAACCGGCATGGAAATAGATTTGGAAATCCCCGAAAGCCTTTCCAAATATGTTATCAACAGAGGCTCCATAGCCCTAGACGGAATTAGCCTAACCGTCGCAGAAAAACTGAGCAACACCCTAATAAGAGTAGCCATTATCCCCGAGACCATAAGAGTAACAAACATAGGTCACTGGCAACCCGGCACCCTGGTAAATGTAGAAGTCGATATGCTAGGAAAGTATATTGAGAATTTGCTAGGAAATCTTCAACTCTCAACTCTCAACTCTCAACTCTCAACTCCCTAAAATGCTCTACGGAATTTTCTCAGACATACATGCTAACTTGCCTGCTTTGGAAGCGGTGTTGCGTTCAATGGACTCGCGCAAGGTTGAGCGGCGTATTTGCCTTGGAGACATTGTTGGTTATGGAGTAAGCCCCAATGAATGCGCTGCTCTTGTAAAGCAACACAGCGATTTATGCATTTTGGGCAACCATGACAATGTAGCTTTGCAGCGAGAGGCTTATTCTGATTTTAATATTTACGCAAAAGCCGCCATGGAATGGACTTGGAAACATTTAAACGACCAAACAAAAGACTACTTAAATTCATTACCCTATTTTGTAGAAGAAGATAATTTTACTTTTGTGCATTCTTCTCCCATGTCTCCCGCAGATTGGCACTACGTTGCAGACTTAGACGGAGCTTTGGAAGCCTTTTTTTATTTTAACACTCCGTATTGTTTTATTGGGCACACGCATAGCCCGGTTATAATCTCAACAAATAGCAAAAATCCCTACGAAGAAATTCCCACAGTCTCAGAAGGTCCTCTTTACCGCCCGGAACAAAACGAAAAAATCCTGATAAACGTAGGCTCAGTCGGGCAACCCAGAGATAGAAACCGCCGTGCCTGCTGGTGTTTGGTGGACAGTGAAGGCAACTGGATAGAATTCGTACGCGTGGAATACGACATTGAAAAAACTCAAAACCAAATGCGCAAAGAAAACATGCCAATGTTTCTGGTGGAAAGATTAGCACTTGGCAGGTGAGCGTTGAGAGTTTTTTTAGCGAATTTTGATAAGCTGTCGAGGGGTGTGAATGAAGAGGTTTTGAAGTATGTCAAAAGATTGAATGGGGTTGTTGAAGTTGTTAGGTTAAAAAACGCAGCTGCTTTTGAAAAACGTTTTCCTGCCGATAAGTTTATTCGCGTTATTTTGAGTGAAGAGGGGAAGCTTTTGAACACAAAACAACTTTCCGAATGGCTCAACCCCAGGCTCTCAAAAAACATGGTTTTCCTTGTAGGGTCAGCTTATGGCATAGAACCGGAAATAAAACAAAAAGCAAATTTGCTCCTATCACTCTCCCCTTTGACATTCTCCCACGAACACGCTTTTTTGCTGCTAGCAGAACAAATTTACCGCTGCCTAATGCTAATAAAAGGCCATCCGTATCACCACGAATAAAACTGCATTTTATACCTAGCCATTAGAAGTACCAAAGCAAGCTGAGAATCGTTTGATTATACTTGCCATCTTCCTTATCGTTAACTTCCAGCAAACCTAGAACGCACTTAAAATCAATCCCAAAGCTTTTACCAAACATATAACCGGTTCCAAGAGCCAAGCCAAAATCTAAAGACGCCCTGCTATCGGAAGCATAAGAACATTCTTTCTCCAGCTTTCCTACTCCCTCCAGCGCTCTGCAGTAATCAACGCCGCCAACCTTAATCTTCTGTTTTATTGTGGATAAAAAGGGGAAATCTAACTGGATTCCAGTTGAAACATATAGGTTTGAGATAGCCTTATACTGAGCCATTATAGGAACGCTTAGCGCAAGTTCGCTTGCGCTGTAATGAACATCCGCTTTTATTTCGTTAAAAATTTGGGGGTATTTATAGTTATATATTTCTCTCCACTGAAAGTTTATCTCAGGATTAAGGGAAAAGCCGTTTTTGAGCGGAAAATGCGTTATTAAGCCACCACCCCAGCCCATTCCAAAGAAAATTTTGTCATCAACAGCTGAAACTCCGGTTGAATAAAAATTCATGCCTGTCATGGTTTTAATGCCAAATTTGAATGAATCCGCGAAGGAAAACGTAGCCAGCGATGAGACCAGCATAATTGTTGCAATGATTTTTTTCATAAGAGTTAACCTAGTAAAATACTGAATGCAAAACATGATTTTGTGCACAAGAACCGCCAAGGTGGGTAATCCCCCATATTCAAAAAAAAATGCGTTTGCCCTTTTGCTATGGAGAGTATTTTACCGTAAATGCAAGTATGCCACTGTTCACGCTCACATTTATAAGCGAATTTTCTTGCACTTCGCCTAGCAAAAATTTATTTGCAAGCTCGTCTTCCAGCAGTTTTTGAATGCTTCTGCGGAGCGGCCTTGCGCCAAGCGAAGCGTTGTATCCATCGTTCACTATGAATTCCCTTGCAATCTTGTCTAACTCCAAAGTGATTTTCTTTTCTGCTAAATCTTTCTGCAAATCTTTTAACTGAATATCAACAATGGAAAGCAATTTATCTTTGCTAAGGCAATGGAACACAATTTGCTCATCTATGCGGTTCAAGAATTCCGGTGTGAAAATACGTTTTGAAGCATCTTTAACGGAAGAAGAAATTCGCTCATCATCGGAACTTTCGGTTTTGAGCGCAAAGCCCATGCCACCCTTGTGAGAAATTTCCTTTGTACCTGCGTTGGATGTCATAACAATAACGGTATCTTTAAAATTGACAGTGCGCCCGCTGGAATCCGTTAAGCGACCATCATCCAAAATTTGCAAAAGAATATTCAAAACATCAGGGTGCGCTTTTTCAATTTCGTCTAAAAGCAAAACACAATGCGGTTTGCGACGAATTTTCTCAACCAATTGCCCACCATCTTCATAACCAACATAACCCGGTGGAGAACCCACAAAACGGCTAACAGAATATTTTTCCATATACTCGCTCATATCAACTCTGATAAGAGCTTCTTCCGTACCAAAAAGCTGAATGCTGAGCACCTTTGCAAGCTCGGTTTTTCCAACACCCGTTGGTCCCAAGAACAAAAATGAAGCCGGACGCTTTGTGTTTCTAAGCCCTGTTCGAGTTCTGCGGATTGCCCTTGCAAGTGCAGATACAGCTTCGTCTTGACCAATAATTCGTTCCTTTAATTCATTTTCCAAATTCAAAAGTTTTCTGCTTTCGTTTGCATCTATACGGCTAACGGGAATTCCGGTTATCTTGCTGATAACTTCCCGAACCATGTCGCTATCTACCACTATAGGCTCTTGTTTTTTTGTGGCAGTCCAAATTTCCTTGATTTTACCAAGCTCATCGTAAGCAATTTTTTCTTTATCTCTGAGAATACCGGCTTGCACATAATTCTGCTCTTCAACCGCTTTTTTCTTTTCGTTGGAAATTGTTTTTAATTCACGTTCCTTTTCGTAAAGCTCCGGTGGCGGAGTGAGGTTTGCAATGCGAGTTTGCGCTCCAGCCTCATCCATAAGGTCTATGGCTTTATCCGGCAAATGCCGCTCGCTCAAATAACGCTCAGAAAGATTTGCTGCCGTTCTGAGTGCGTCTTCATCATAAACCACTTTGTGATGTTCTTCGTATTGCGGTGCTAGTCCGCGCAAAATTTCAATAGTGTCTGCCACGGTTGGTGGCTCTATGGCCAAGCTTTGAAAGCGCCGTTCCAAAGCGGCATCCTTTTCCACATATTTGCGAAATTCTTTGTAGGTTGTTGCTCCAATGCATTGAATTTCCCCTCTTGATAAAGCGGGTTTCATAATGTTAGATGCGTCCAAACCACCTTCACCGCCGCCTGCTCCTATTATAGTGTGCAGTTCGTCCATGAACATGATTATGCTCTTGTCTTTGCGCAGTTCGGTTAAGAGCGTGATAATTCTTTCTTCGAATTGACCTCTATATTTTGTGCCGGCCACAACGCTGGTCATGTCTAGGGACACAACTCTTTTATCTTCTAAAATTTCCGGAACTTCTTTGGCTGCTATTTTTTGCGCCAAGCCTTCTATAACGGCTGTTTTTCCAACGCCCGGTTCGCCAATCAAAACCGGATTATTTTTCTTTTTGCGAGAGAGAATTTGAATTAACCTATCGACTTCTTTTTGCCTGCCTATAATAGGATCCAATTTGCCTTGGCGAGCCATCTCTGTAAGGTCTATGCTGCACATATCCAGCATTGGGGTTTTGGTTTTGCGTTTGCCTTGGGCAAGGTCGGTTGAAACTTCCTGTTCGGTTTCACCATCTATAATGTCTTGCACTTCTTGCCTTATTTTTTCATAGCCTATACCCATGGCATTCAGGATGTCTTTGGGAAAGGAATCGTTTTTGGGGTTTAGAATTGCAAGCAACAAGTGTTCAGTGCCAACATAGCGGCTACCCATGGCTTTTGCTTCCAGGAGCGTATTTTCCAAAAGAGCCTTTGCCTGAGGGCTAAATCTAAGCCCGACTTCCTGCTCGGTGCCTTTTATATTCTGCTGTAGAACTTCTGGTCCGTTTCCGGTTATGAACTTTGCGATCCTGCTATGCAAGGCCGCCAAGTCCACAGCCATATTGTCAAGTGCCTTTACCGCCACCCCATTGCCTTCTCTCAGCAAAGCCATAAGCATGTGCTCCGAGCCAACGTAGTCGCTTCTTGTAGCTTCAGCTTCCTTTTTGGCTATGGACAGCACATTTCTAAATCTATTTGAATATCCATGGTTCATAGGTTTCAGAACGTAATGTAGAAAATTTTTCCGTGCCTATTAAAGGTAACCCCAAATTTTCTACATTAACCTTCCCATGCTCATATCACTTTACGACACAACGCTTAGGGATGGCAATCAAGCTAGAGGGATAAACTTTTCCTTAAACGACAAAATCAGAATAGCGCATTTGCTAAACGAATTCGGGGTTGACTACATTGAAGGCGGCTGGCCAAACAAAAGCAACCCGACCGATGAGGAGTTTTTCAAGCTGATTCGCAAGGAAAATATTTCAAATTCAAAAATAGCCGCGTTCGGCAGCACCAGACGGCCAAAAATTGCACCCGAGCAAGACCCTATACTGGAGCATCTAGTTATGAGCGAGGCTCCTGTAAAAACTATCTTCGGCAAATCTTGGGATATTCATGTAACCGAAGTTATTCGCACCGAGCTGGAAGAAAACCTAGACATGATAAGCTCTTCTGTGGAATTTTTGAGAAAATCCTCAGAGCAGGTGATCTACGATGCCGAGCATTTTTTTGATGGCTACAAAGCTAACCCAAAATACGCTATGCAAACCATAAAAAGAGCCGAGCTTGGGGGGGCAGAGTGCATTGTTCTGTGCGACACAAATGGCGGAACCCTTTCTTGGGAAGTTGAAAAAATTGTTAAAGAAGTTATTGCAAATGTAAACTGCAAGGTTGGCATACATTGCCACAATGATGCGGGGTTCGCAGTTGCAAACTCGCTTTGTGCGGTGAACGCGGGCGCAGTTCATGTGCAAGGTGTTATAAATGGTTATGGAGAGCGTTGCGGAAATGCAAACTTAATAACCATTGCCGCCGACCTTTATTTGAAAATGGGTTATGACTTAAATTGCAAAAATAACATGCCAAGGCTCCGCTACTTTAGCCTTGCTGTGGATGAAGTGGCAAATGTGCCAAGCGATATTCGTGCTCCTTTTGTTGGTGAAACCGCCTTTGCACACAAGGGTGGAGCGCACATAGATGGTGTGCTGAAAATCTCGCACAGTTTTGAGCATATAAATCCGGAATTGGTTGGCAATGCAAGGGAATTTGTAACTAGCGACCAGGCAGGCGGTGCCCTTATTGTGGAAAAACTTTCTCGCATTTTGCCGGGTTTGGATAAAAAATCAAAAGTGGTTGCAGAACTTTTGGAATGTGTTAAGCAAAAGGAGAATCAAGGTTTTGCCTTTGACACAGCCGAAGGTAGCTTTGAGCTGCTGGCTCGCCGCCATCTTGGGCTTTACCAAGATAAATTTAAAACCCTTAATTACCGCCTTATAGAAAGCATGGGAAGCAAAGGCAAAGCACGTGCTTCCGAGGCCTTTGTTAAATTGCAAATAGGCGATAAAATTATCCATGAGGTTAGCGAGGGAGATGGCCCGGTTAACGCCTTGGACAATGCGCTTCGCAAAGCTCTGATTGAGCATTTCCCAAGCGTTGCCGATGTGCGTTTGGGTGATTATAAAGTTCGGGTTTTGGGAAGCAAAGTTGGAACGGACGCTTCTGTGCGTGTGTGGATAACTTTTGGCGATGGCAAAGAAAGCTGGCATACCGCCGGTGTTAGCACTAATATAATTGAAGCCTCATGGTTCGCGCTTTTAGACGGCATTCATTACAAGATGATGGAAAAGTAAATTTACTAAGTTACTCCCATGATTAAACCTAATTTGCTTCCTGAGTGGAAAGCTCTTGAAGCGCAAGCTCGCATAGCGCAAAAAGTACATATGCGCGACCTATTTAAAGCAGACCCAAGCCGTGGAACTAAATACAGCGTGGAATCTTGCGGAATTTATCTGAATTATTCAAAAAACAGAGTCAATTCAGACACAATGGACTTACTGTTCAACCTGCTCAAAAACACCGGTTTTGAAGAAGCGCGGGAGTTGTTTTTCACTGGTGAAAAAATAAACCACACAGAAAAGCGTGCCGTTTTGCACACCGCACTCCGCTACCAAGGCAAGGAGCCTATACTGGTAGATGGCGAAGATGTTATGCCGAGCGTGAAAGCCGTGCTTGCCCACATGAAGGAATTTACTGCAGCAGTGCGCAGCGGCAAGTGGCTGGGGCACAGCGGAAAACCAATTAAAACAATAGTCAACATCGGCATAGGAGGCTCAGACTTGGGGCCTGTTATGGTTTGCGAAGCCCTTAACCACTACGCAAGCGCAGACGCGCCGAATATTTACTTTGTTTCCAACGTTGATGGCACCCACATAGCCGAGGTCTTGAAAAAAATCGATTTGGAAGAAACCCTTTGGCTCGTAGCTTCCAAAACATTCACAACTCAAGAGACAATGACCAATGCAAACACGGCAAAAGAGGCGGTGCTCGCCAAGTTTAAAGGCGATGCAACTTCCGTAGCAAAACATTTTGCTGCTCTCTCTACCAATGAGGCAGAGGTTTCAAAGTTTGGCATTGATCCGACCAATATGTTTGAGTTTTGGGACTGGGTTGGAGGTCGCTACAGTCTTTGGTCAGCCATAGGTTTGCCCATAGCTTTGCGAATTGGTTTTGATAACTTTATGCTTTTGCATGCCGGCGCAAACGATATGGATGAGCATTTTCGCTCTGCTCCTATTGAGCAAAACATGCCGGTAATTCTCGGGCTCTTGGGCGTTTGGTACAATAATTTTATGGCCGCAGACTCCTATGCAATTTTGCCCTACGACCAATACATGCACCGTTTTACCGCGTATTTTCAGCAGGCAGACATGGAATCCAATGGCAAAACCATAGACCGCAAAGGCGAGAGGGTGGACTATCAAACGGGTCCCATTCTTTGGGGTGAGCCGGGCACAAATGGCCAACATGCTTTTTACCAATTGATCCATCAGGGCACAAAGCTCATTCCTTGCGATTTTATTGCTCCTGTGAATTCTTTGAACAAAATAGGCGACCATCATCGCAAACTGCTTTCTAACTTTTTTGCTCAAACCGAGGCTTTGCTTAACGGTAAAACTTTGGAAGAAGCTCAAAGCGAGTTGACCAAGGCAGGCAAAACGGATGCAGAAGTGGAATTTTTGGCTCCTCACAAAGTGTTTGAGGGAAATAAACCTTCCAATTCAATTTTGGTAAAGAAAATAGACCCCAGAACTCTCGGTTCGTTGATAGCCATGTACGAGCACAAAATCTTTGTTCAGGGTATTATTTGGAATGTGAACAGCTATGACCAATGGGGTGTAGAGCTTGGCAAGCAGCTTGCCAACAAAATTCTCCCCGAGCTGGAAAAAGGCGAAAGCAATCCGGATATTGAATTAAGTCACGATTCAAGCACCAACGCTTTGATACGGTGGTATTTTAAGAATAGGGAGTAAAAATTCTAAAGGGAGAGGTTTCTCCCTCGCTGCAACCGCTTCGCGTTTTCCGCTACCCTCTCTTGCCCTGAAATAATGGCGGAAAACCACAGAAATTGACAAAAATCCTAAAAAACAGTTGACAATCCCTTAAAATGTTTCTACCTTTATAGTTAATGCTTAAGAAACTTTTAATTATATTTTTGTTTCTCTTTTGCTTATCAGCTGCAAATGCG
>JAITUM010000177.1 GCA_031286305.1 Candidatus Fibrimonadaceae bacterium
CTCCTATACTTTACTGACAATATAGAAATATGGAAAAGCTACTCTATCAACCATCCAATCACTGCATTTTTCTTTGTGAAATAGTTGCCGGCAGCTTCTTTCACGGCTTCTCTGCTAACAGCTTCCAGCGACTTTGCCCAATTTAAATATAAACTATAAGAACCAAACATTTCATACCATGCTAGATTCGTAGCCACTCCCGCCATGTCCGTTAAACTGCGAACTTGTGCGGCATAGGCGTTGTTCAAAACTTTTTGAAACTCTCTTTCGTTCACAAGTTCATTTTTCAACTTTTCCAACTCTTCCCAAACAATGGCTTCTGCTTTTTCTGCGCTTGCTCCGGGCCTTAAAGCAACCGAAATGCTAAATGTGGATATTTCCTTGTTTGGACCGTTGCCTGCGCCCGCACTTGTGGCCAACTGTTCTTCTTCCACAAGTCTTTTGTAAAGTCTGCCGCTGCGTCCATTCAAAACACCTTCTACTATATCCAATGCATAAATTGCAGGGTCACCAATTCCGGGAGTTTTGAAAATTATATCCACAACCGGCGGGGTATCCGTTCTGCGAACTATAAGCCGTTTTTCACCTGCCTGCTCCGGTTCCCTCAGCGTAATTTCGGGAAGCGGTTCGCCTGCCGGAATATTTCCAAAGTACAGTTGTATTTTTGGCAATATGGAATCTGCGGAAAAATCCCCTGCAAAAACCAGAATTGCGTTGCGGGGTTTGTAATATTTTTTGTAATGTTCTTCTGCTTGTTCTTGCGTTAAGTTTTCAATGGACGATGGCCAACCTATTGTTGGGATGCGATAAGGATAAGCTTCGTAAAGCATTGTTCTGAGCGTTTCTCTGTAGCGGCCTCTCGGAATATCATCGTAATTTCTGCGGCGTTCTTCTCTAACAACATCTCGCTCGGGGTAAAAATCGCGCAGCACGGCGTTTTGCATTCTGTCTGCTTCTAACCATAAAAATAATTCCACTTTATTGCGCGGCAGGTTCACAAAATATGCAGTCATTAATGTGGAAGTGAATGCGTTTAAGCCTGTACCGCCGGCTTCTTGGTAGGCGCTCCATAATTCATCCGGTTGTAATTTGTGCGTGCCTTTAAAAAGCCCGTGTTCCAGCATGTGTGCAAGCCCTGCATTTCCGGGAGTTTCATTAACGGAGCCGGTTAAATAAAAGAGCCTGCAAGCCACGGTTGGGGCCTGTTTATTTTCGTAAAGCAACACGGTTAGCCCATTTTCCAAAACCTCTTTGCGAACTTTTATATCTTGGGAAAAAATTGTTTGAATCCCGATGAGCAGGATAAACAGGATTTTTTTGGGGAAATTTAGGTGCATAGGTGTAAAATAGTAAGTAACAAATTATACAAATCAGCATTTTCTACATTAATTGCTATGAAAAAGGTTTTACCAATTATAGTTTTTAGCATGCTTGCACTTGTGGCTTGTAAAAAAGGTTCGGTTTCCGGAACGGTCATAGACCCAATTAGCGGAGAACCGGTTGAACTTCCAACTGTTTGGATAAGAGGGACTGCGTTTACTTCGCAAAAAATACCCGGCGGTTTGCCTGATGGCAAATTCAAATTTGAGAAAATTGAACCCGGCACCTACACTTTGGAGGCCGGTAAAAGCAAGTACTCAAGAGGGAGCGCGGAATTTACAATTACCAAAGAAGATTTAGATGTTGCACAAAACGTCTATATATATAGGCAAGATGTCACCGCGGGGCTTTATCGCCCTATTGAAGGTTCTGAAGCAGACAAAATATTAAACGTTTGGGCCATTTGGCAGCCGACATGTAAGGGAAATATCTTTGCTTTGCGCGCAAGTTTCACGGATGAAGTGACTAATCCCAGAACAAAACGCAAAGAGAGAAGAAATAATCCCTTGCCTGCACCCAAGGATGTTCCAGCTGAACTGGTTGCTCTTTACAAGTTGGCAAGCTCGGTCACTTCTCCGGTTGAAGCCGTTTCTTATCCCGTGCTTTCAAAGCCTGCTAGAGAATTTGATTGCAGCGTAGAGGCAAGAGAAACATTGCTTGTTCCGGACTTGGATAATGGAAGCAAACTGGAATCCGGTTATAAAAGCGAAAATCTTTATGAAGTAAAAGGAACACTCCCAAAAGGTAGACAGTTTTTGGCACTTAGCCAAGACAACAAGCTTGTTGGACTTTATTTCCTAAACGTGCAGTGAAATTTCAGAGTTCCATAGTACCGATTGTATATGCAGCTCCTGTGTTAGCAGGGGCGTTTTTTTTGTTTCAAAAAATTTCAAAGAATTATGCAAAGTCTTGGGATATTGAATGGGGTTACTATGCGGTGCTGGCTTTGTTTATATGGCTTTGCGGCGCCCTGATTTGGAATGCAAAAGAGATATTTCAAAAGGTAAAAGATTATTTGCCTTCTAAGCTTTCAATGCTGGGACTAGCGGCTCTTTTAGTTTTGTTCACAGTTTTTGCAAGCACCCAAATAAGCTTGCAGCACAGGGTTTTGAGCGATGAAACCAGTTGGGAATCCATGGCCTTGCAAATGCACTTTGACCAAAGCGGGGGAGTGTGCAATCAGGGTGTGTGGGTTGATGGGAAACTTGAGTGCAAGGATGTGGTAAATAATTTTAAGGGCAAAGCCTTTGCTTTTGTTCATAGCCTTGCGTTTTTGTTTGCGGAACCAACCAGAGAAACGGCCTTGCGCGTAAACTTGCCGCTTGCCATTTGCTCCATAGCTCTCTTGTTTTTTGCAATGTTCAGGTTTACAAAAGACCAGTGGCTTGCACTCACGGCTGCCATTTTCTTAGCGAGCCAGCCCATATTTTTAATGCAGTCTCGCAGTGCTTCAACAGAAGTTTTATACATATTTTTGTTTGCATCCCTACTTTCTTTTTATTCTCTTATTCCGCCTAAAGAGGTTGGTTTAAAACACTTTGCCTTGATAATTCCTTTGCTGGGCTTTTTTGCGCAAACAAGGCAAGAAACTTTGTTCTGCTTTATTCCCTTTGTTCTTTTTTATTACTCTTATTTCACGGCAAAACCTTGGCGCTTGGCAATTTTCACGGCTCTTGTTCTGCTTGTTTCTTGGCCTGCAATAAACACAATGATTGCTTACCGTGGCTACGATTTTCAAGGTGGGCAACACGCTGCACACTCATTTGCAAATTTTGTTTTCAATTTAAAAAGCAATATTAGAATAATGTGGAACGCCGGGCTTGATTCAAAAGGTCTTTTGATTTATCCGTTTTATACAATTTATGCTTTTTTGCTTTATGCCGGTTTTGTTTGGCTTTTATTTAAGCTCATAATTAGCAAAAAATACAGATGGGCGGCATTGCTATTTGCTTTGTTTTGCTTGCAGATAGCCGTTATACTTTTGAATGTTAGCGGCACATTTGAAATAGACATTAATCAAAGATATGTGCTTGTGGCACTGCCGCTTTTTGCTATTGTCATGGCGGTTGGGTTGTGCGATGTTTCCGGCGGCAGATCAAAAATTATATGCGCAGCTGTGGCAATTTTGGCCATTGCTCTTTCAGTTAAACATATTGAAAGTTTTAACAAAAACATTTTATACAATAAAAATAAACTTCTAGCAGAAGAAGATTATTTAAATACCGAATTGAAAAAACTCCCGAAAAATTCCATATTCATTTACGCGCGCCCATGGCAAATGCTGGCGAGCGGGTTCAATGGATTTTCCGAACGGCAATTCCTTGGCTGGTCACCAAACGAGCTGGAAAAATGGCGAGAGTTTTCGGGTGATAATATTTACGTTGTGCGCGGTCAAGATGGTTATGGCGAAGTGAACAGGCAATCTAGAGTTGTTGGTTTTAAAACTACAGGTACCATAGACCAGATATTAAACGAGTATAGAACGCATAGAATTTTTTCGGAAAGACAACCTTTTGGTTACCCGCTTGAAGCTTATAAAATAGGGAGGAAAGTGGGGGAGTTGAACTATGCGGCAAGCATAAGATGGAATGTTGAAAGTGAGGAAATTCAGTGGAGTTTGCCGGACACTTCGGTTGATTACAGAGTTTTTTTGAATAATGAGTTTTTAGATTTGGAAAGAGATGTTCATAGTTTTTCTTTGAAAGAACCGGGTTTGCATTATGGGGTTTTAAAGGTTTTTCTTGAGAGCGATACCGTTCAAAGAGAAACGCAATTCTTTATTGGCTCCGAGAGCAACCGTTTGCTTCAAAGCGTGAGGCCAAACAAGTGGTCGCAAGATTGGGGCGAACCTAATATGGGAAAAACTGTTGAAAACAATACAATTAGAATAGGCAAAAGAATTTTTGAGTTTGGAATTGGTGCTCATGCTAATTCAAATTTGGTTTGGAATTTGAACGGTGCGTATAAGAAATTTCACAGCTACATTGGTCTGGACGATGAGGCTATTGGTGGCAACGGCGCGATTTGGGTTGTAAAAGGTGATGGCAAGGAGCTTTATCGCTCTAGGGTTTTGGTTTCGCATGAAATTGATTCCTTGAGCATTGATATTAGCGGAGTCAATGTTCTTGAATTGGAAACTTTAGACAATGGCAATAAGGACTACGACCACACAAACTGGGCTGGCGCGTGGTTGGAGTAAATTTTAGAAATACAAATTAACACCTATAATATGATTTGCTTTTAGAGCGGAACGATTTTGGTAGGCGTATTCTATGGATACAAAGTCCAGCTTGATTGCAAGGCCGGCGCTTAGAGCGGCGTTTAAAGTGGAGTTTTCTTCTTTGGAAAAGGGGTATCCAAAGCGCAAAGAAAATAATTCTTTGTACATTATTTCAAGACCGGTGCGCAATTCTTCTGCGGAATCATTTCGTTTGTATAAATCTGTGGAAAGGGCACCACTAAAACCAAGTGGCAGAGGGCAATTTGTTGTTACGCCGGCTTGCACAAAAAGAGGAGCTACTTCTTTTGCATTGGAAAAAATCAAGCCCAAGTTGTTAAAAGTAGCTCCGAATGCAAGGTGCTTCTGAAGGTTGTACTTAACTCCGCCGTCAAATAAAATTCCGCTCATGTTGTAGTCATCTATGTTTTGGTTTGCATAGCGGGCGGTTAGTCCTGCGCTCATGGAGTTAAAGGTTCTAGCGGCTCCGAGTTGCATTGCCATGGTTCCCGCTGTGAAAAAAAGACCATCTGCGGTTAGTCCATCGTCTGTGTACCCTTGGATTTTTTCGTAATTCAACGATTCTATGCCTGCAGTTAAATGCCAATCTCCAAAAAGAGAACCCGCCAACATCGATATTCTGTTTGCTCCTACCAAATTTGAAAGCTCCGTTCTAGAAAAGCTTAAAGTAGGGGAGTTCATGGCTGTTCCTGCGAGCGGGTTTCTCATTGCTTCGCCTGCATTTCTAGGGCTTGCTATGCCGGCTCCGGCAAGTGCTGCTTGCCGAGGTTCGGTTGGCATGGAGAATATTTTCATGGTGCTCGCCCCCTTTTCCACATTCCAATACTTAGTAGGCTCACCGGAATACACAAAACCGGTTAGAAATAAAATTAAAACAGAGAAATAAAAAACCGAAAAGCGAAACACAAGGTTAATATAGTAATTAATGATTACTCGCCTTTGGCGATTCACCAGCGAAATGCAAAACATTAGGGGTGTTAACTTAATGTTTGGAATTCACTACTTGGGAGTAGGGAGTGGATTTATTTAAAAACAAACTACCACTTTCACGGGGTGAAAGATAGAAAATAATCACCTTTTCCTTTAAACACAATCGCGAAGAATTTCAAGTCTTCCCTACCTGCAAATTTCGGGTCCTTCTTGTACCTATCAAGCTGTGCTTTTGCTTCAGCAAGCTTTGCCTCTACATCTGCATCCTTTGCATCGGTTTTAACATATTTTATCTCAAAAACATATTCAAACTTGATGTCTGGTATGGCAGGATGCTTTTGCAAATAAATATCAGTGTAACCTTCCGCTACTTCTTCCTCCGAAACAGGCAGGTATAGTTTGCCTGCAAATAAAGAAGAAAGCATCATCACTTTAATATATTTCTCGTTAAAATTCATTAAATCCCTCTTGGAAAGACGCTTCAAAAATTTTTCTAAAAATAAATCC
>JAITUM010000216.1 GCA_031286305.1 Candidatus Fibrimonadaceae bacterium
TTATTCCAACTGCTTCGCTGAAAACAAACAATCAAGTTTTTTTGTGCGAGCGATAAATAGCAGAGAATATGTGAATTCAAAAATCGTTTCCATTTGGGGGCATAAACCAAAGTAAGAGGGTGTCTGCCCCTTTGGTTAGCCCCAAACAAGTTAATCGTTGATTACTACATTATCTCTGTGAAAGCTCCTTCTCCAAAATCCCTTGCAGACCTGCTTCGCAACTATATTCTGCGAATTGGCAAAGATTGGAGCGGAGCGGCAAGGCTCTATGACCAACGAGTGGCTTTGAGGGCAGATTTTAAACCGGATTTTTTAATAGGAAACTCCACGCAACACAAAAGAATTTTAGACTTGTATCTGCATTGGAGATATGCCGCTGGGCTTGGACCGGAACGAGATATGCTGGCAGGCAAGGAAGATGGAGATAGAAGCAGCCCGCTGTGTGAGCCGTTTGCTCGAGCGGTTCTGGTGCATAATCTGCGGTCGGCTTTTAATGTAGGGTCTATTTTTCGCACAGCGGATTGCTTTGGTTTTGCAGAAATAAATTTATCGGGTTATACACCCGGCATTGAACACCCCGCTTTGAAAAGCGCAGCTAGGGGGTGCGAAACTTGGCTAAAAAGCCGCCGCTGGGAAAGCCCGATTGAATGCATAATTTTTTACAAAGAGCAAAATTATCAGGTGCTCGCTTTGGAAACGGACGGGTTGGATATAAAAAGCTTTGAGTGGCCTGAGAAGTTTTTATTCATTCTTGGGAACGAGGAGCTTGGCATAGCGAAAGAACTTTTGGATTTGTGCGATAGCAAGATTTCTATTCAAATGAGGGGGCGAAAAGCCAGTTTAAACGTATCCTGCGCCTTTGCAGTGGCGGCAGGACTTTCTTCAAATTTCATTGCAAAATGAGGGCAAAGCAAGGCGTGCCTTGCCCTAGCATTTTATTTGCAATAGCCGGTTGCAGTTAAAGTTTCAAGCATTAATATGTAATAGGAAGTATTTTGCCAATGAGAAGTAATATTTACTACATCTCCATTACACTGTTTAGACAAACCGCTCACTACCGCCTCCGCTTTTTCTACGCTCATTGGCGTGAGAAAAAGAATGTTCACGGAAGAAACTTCTGCGGTAACTTTATTTCCGGAATTTTCGGAACTTACATTACCGGATACAATTGCTATGCTAGAACTGCAACCAGTAAAAACAGCAGCAACCATTGACAACGCTATTAGCATTTTTTTCATTTTTTTACCCCTATTGGTGAATTGGTTCAAATATAGAAAATTTCAAGCCTGTAGTCAAGGGTATAATATGCCTTAACAAATAAACTCCCTTAAAGCCGTCCATCTGTGCCTTTCTCTGTTGTTAGTGACCGCTGTGTACAGCAAATTTCTTTGCAGCAAAGCGCGGGGAAACTCCCCCTCGCTGCAACCGCCCGTTACATTGCACAAGGGCAGACACGTAGGTACTGCCTCTACATTGGACGGGCGTTTTCCTGCATTTTCCTTAAAAGCCCATCTACAAACGCTCTACCAATTGTGCAGGCATACTAATTCCGCTACCCCCTTGTGCGGGGCTGGTTCGGCTCCGCTCACCAAACGCCCCGCAACGCCCCGGTTTTGGATAACGTTGTGCATATATGACCGATTTAATTTTCTATCCCGTTTTCCGCAATGGGACACCCAACCCGAATTCATGCCTTGATCCACATCCACATGTAGAGACGCAATGCATTGCGTCTCTACGTTAAATGCGCAACATCAAAGCCACGCCGCTTGCTAAAGCTAGCGGCGGCGTGTTGTGTTCGCTTCGCAAACACATCACGCTCAGTCCTGAAGGCAACGGAGGCTGAACAAGAGGTTCTTGTTGTAGTAGTCCCAGTAGACATTCTCGCGGTAGTAGTTCACGTACCGGTAGTAGGCGTTGATGGCACTGAACTGCGAAGTACTCCACCAGAAGCCGCTGTCGCCGACATTGGCGAAATTGACGAAACTGTGGCCGTTGCCACTCGGAAGAGCTGCAAAACCGTAATCATCCGTACCAGGGATATAACCAGAACCAGTGTTCCAACCTTCCTCAGACTTGAGCTTAGTGCCTGCTGTAGCATCACCGCCAACCGCTGTCATCAAAACATCCCACTCGCCATCGCTAGGCAAATGCCAACCGGCAGGGCATACGCCTTGAACGCCGCTAGGAGTAGCATCAGAGCTTTCCGCGCCAGCCATAGCCGTAGCCCAGTTGTACAAACGACCGTAAGTATCGCAAGTAGTGGTGTTGCCGTCAACAAGAGAACCATTGCCTGTAAGAACGTTGCCGCATTTGCTGCCTGTTGCGTTAAAGTTCAAATTTTCTGCCATCCAGGTTTGTGTGCCAATCTTAACCCATTTGTAGGCTTTGCCATCACGCGCATCACAAAATAAAGTTAAAGGATTATACGGCAAATTACCGCATGAATACGTTTGATTGTCGTGGCAGTAATGAGTTTCTGGGTCATAAGAAGTTGTGCCGCATAGAGGTAAAGAAGATGAACTTGAAGGCTCTTCCATTGAACTGCTACTCGGCTCTTCGCTAGAAGATGATGATTCACCAACAGAGCTGCTACTCGAAAGAACCTCAGAGCTACTGCTCAACCATTCGCTACTAGAAGAAACACTACTCGAAGAAAATTCACTGCTTGAAGACGAATCTATAAATGACTGTTCATCATTATTGCCGTTGCCGGAGCAGGAAAAAGTGAATGCCAAGGCTATAGAAATAGCCGCCAAAAGAGTAAGTTTAACTCTGTTCATAAGCGAACAACAAAGAAAATGAGCCATTGATGAGTAACGTAGAAAATTACTGAGTGGATGCGGAGTTGCATCCAAAAACGGGGCGTTGCGGGGTGTTACCCGCGCTTCGCACGGTTCACCAGCGAAATGTAAAGCGGGAAGGGAGTTCCCCCACATTGGCCTTAAATAAACTCCCTTAAAGCCGTCCATCTGTGCCTTTCTCTGTTGTTACGAACAGCCGTTTCCAAAGAACCGCTGTTTGCTAAAACCCATATATTTTCCTTTGCTCTTGTGACCGCTGTGTACAGCAAATTTCTTTGCAACATAATGGAATGGGAATGGTCTAACATAACCACTACGGATTTATATTCGCTACCCTGGCTTTTGTGAACCGTGCAGGCGTAGGCAAGCGTTAAATGCTCAAATTCATTGCTTTCAATGTTGATTGTTTTTCCATCAAAATCTGCTTCTATTTTTTTTGCAGCAGGCATAACCTTTGTTATGCGCCCCAAATCGCCGTTGAAAATATCCTTATCATAATTATTTTTCAGCTGCATAACAGGGTCGCCAATTTGCCAGCGCATACCTCTGTATTCAAAACCATAAGCGTTGAAATTCAAGATTTTTTGCAAAAAAGCATTCAGATTTATGGTTCCCAAAGTTCCTTTGTGCATTGGCGTTAAAACTTGGAGTTCATGATTTTTTGAAAGCTCGCTTAAAATTGAAAGAGCCTCTTCCGAATGCTGATAAGGCATGTAGCGAAAATGCGAACCGTTCTTCACATTCGGCAAATGACCTGCCAAAATGCGGTGGGCATTTTCAGCAATATCGCTTTTGTCGTTGTGTCTGTATATTTTAGAAAGCCGAATAGAGGGAACTTCCGGGCAAGATAAAATTTCTCTAAGCACATTGCCGGGGCCAACGCTGGGCAACTGGTCCGAATCGCCGATTAAAATTAATTGCGTGCCGGCTTTTAGGGCGCGCATCAAGTCTGCGGCAAGCTCATTGTCAATCATTGAGCTTTCATCTATTATAACGCTATCCGCTTCCAAAGGGTTCATTTCATCTCTGGTAAAAAGTCCAGAGATAGGGTCTATTTCTAACAAGCGGTGAATGGTGCTTGCTTTGAAACTGCAAACCTCCGCCATGCGGCGAGCCGCGCGCCCTGTGGGTGCGGCGAGTTTCACTTTCTTTTTTTGCAAATTCAAAATATGCAAAATGCCTTTCAATATGGTAGTTTTGCCGGTTCCGGGCCCGCCTGTGATAACAAAAAAGTTACTGGAAACCGCACTTTTTATCGCTAACAATTGCTCATCGCTATATTCAATTTCTTGCACACTTGCCGCATAATCTGCGCTTGCATCCAAGTGCGAAGTTTCTTCGTTAAAATCAAAAGAGCGGCGAATAAAAGTTCCTATATATTTTTCTGCTTCGTAGAGTTCAGGGAGCCAAACTCTTTCGTTTTGCACATGCACTTTTCCATTTTTCTGCAAGCCGCTCAGCGCAGCGTTAAGGTCATCAAAAACATCATCGTCCGGGCTGTGTGGAATTATGCGCAAAAAATTCATGGTATTTTGCAACAAGTTTTCTCTGGGCATAAAGGCATGACCGCCATCGTATTTTGCTTCTCTTAGAACTTGGGTTATAGCGGCTCGCAATCTTAAATTTGCGCTTGCTTCAAAGCCAAGTTTTTTTGCGGCGTTATCTGCAATTTCAAAATTATAGGCAAAAGGGTCTTCGCACAAGGCATAGGGATTTTCACTGACTATATTTTCCGTGTTACTTTTATGCATGCTCCAAACGTTCATTGCTTTTGCGCCTGTGAATCCTAGATTGTAAAGGAATAGCAATACTTTTCTGCTTTCTTGCTGCATGTTCCAGTCATCTAAAAATTTTTCCAGTTTTTTTCCGCTTAACCCTCTAACCGCTCCTCGTAGCTTGCCCGGATCTTTATCCAAAACATGCGGCAAATCTTCGCCAAAAATCGCCACCAATTTTTCTGCCGTTTTTTCTCCAATGCCGGCAAAAATTCCGCTTGACAGGTACGCTATTAAACCGCTTTCTCCTTCTGGTGCCAAAACTTCGCAACCCGTAACCGCAAACTGTTTCCCAAATTTCGGGTGTTCGCTCCAGTCTCCTGTTAGCCGCACCTTTTCGCCCACGTGCACAGCCGGAAAGCTCCCTGCCGCAGTCTCAATATGTTTGCCGCATTTTACCCGCACAACCATAAAGCTATTACGATCGCTCGCAAAAACTACAGAAAATATTGTGCATTCTAAAACTTCAGGCATTGGAGGAAGGTAGAAAAATATAGTAAATGCTGATTTACTCGCTCGCAAATCAGCAAGTATTTACTATATCTTAAACTTGCTAACCGTGTTTCTTAAGGTGCTTGCAATTTTGGATAGCTCGTTTGAGTTTTGACGTACTTCCGTTGCGCTATTTTTTGCAACTTGGCTAATACTAATCACATTGTGGCTAACATTGCTTGCATCCCTAGCCGCTTCGCCGGCATTGCGGGCAATATCGTGGCAACCCTTGGCTACCTCGCCTATAGCACTAGCTACTCTCCCGGCTCCTATATTAGCCTGAGCAACATTGCTTGCTATTTCGTTAGAAGCCTTTGTTTGTTGCCCAACATGATCAGCTATTACTTCTACGCTTTGGTTTATCTTAACAATAATGTCGCTAACATCATGAATAACATGAACCGCAGCATTTGCACCCTGCTGAATGCCTTCTATGCGCCGGGCAATGTCGTCTGCGCTTTGGGCACTTTGGTTTGCAAGCTCTTTAATTTCGCCGGCAACAACTGCAAAACCCTTACCGGCTTCGCCTGCGCTTGCTGCCTCAATTGTTGCATTCAAAGCAAGCAGATTTGTTTTGTCTGCAATCTTTTTAATAACTTCCGTAACTTGCCCAATTTCTTTTGCCGCAGCACCTAGCTTATTCATTGCAGCAGTTGCGTCGTCGGATTTTACAGTTGCTTCTTCGGCTATTTTACGTGTTTCGCCTGCATTGCTGGCTATTTGGTTAATGCTTGCGCTCATCTCCTCTACTGCGCTTGCAATGGTGTTCATGTTTGCGCTCATTTGCTCTGCTGCACCAGTCACTTCGTTTGCATTTAACGATGCTTCTTCTGCGCTGTTTGCCATTGCATTTATATTTACCGACATTTCTTCTGTCAAACTTGAGGTGGTGGCGCTTTGGGTGGCACTTTTCTCCGAACTGCCAGACAATAGCTCGCTAACATTTGAAAGTTTCTCATTAGTTCCTGCCAGGGAATCTGAGTTCATGCGAATATCCCCTACAACTTTCTGAATTTCATCAAAAAAACTGTCAACAGCTTTGGAGACAATTCCAATTTCGTCTTCTTGTTCAATTTTCGATCTTGCTCGCATATCGCCGTCTTCGCCCTTCTTTAAAACTTCTACAACCATAGCTAGCGGTTTGCTAATAAGCCCGGAAATGTAAAAGGCTAAAAATACAGCAATGGCAACCACGACAATCAGCACGCAGATAATTGTGATCAATAATGCGTTAGACAAGCTATTGGCATTTAAAGCGGATTTTTCCGCATCGCTTACCATAATATCCATGCATTGCTCAAAATTACTCAAAATTCTATCGCTAAGCTCTCTGCAAGGTGTAAGCAAAGTTGAGATAGTAGCAAAATCCTCTTTTTGAGCCGCTGCGTAAATAGCCATAACTGTACGCGTGAGGTCCACTTCGTACAATGTCCGAGCCTGGCCAAAGAGCCTTATTGCTTCTTCATTACTAACTGAGGTTCCGTAAGCGTCTAGGTTTTCCTTCATCACCGGTATTAAGCTTCCTATGGTAGCAAACGCGCTTTCTACGCCTGCTTGGTCGCCTGTCATAGAGGCTATGATCATCTCGCGTACATATACTCTCATTCGCTGAAGGGTTTCTTCGGCCTTTCCGATATATGGTAGCGGAACCGTTTTGGTGCGGTACATATCTGTTCCCGAAGAACTGATATTTATCATGCCTACAATGCCCACAATGCCAACCACTATGGTCAATGAAATGACTATCATAAAGCTGACAGTCAATTTTACACTCATTTTGCTGTTTTTCATGGGGAAAACCCTCCGTTTATTAGGTTATTTATTTAAATATAGTAATCAAATGATTAGTAGTAGTGCTTATAACCTAAATTCTTCAGGGCAACAGCGAGCCGCCCCTACACATTCCCAACACCCTTCCTGCTTTGCATTTCGCTGGTGAACCGTGCGAAGCGCGGGTAAACATTGAGTATTTACTATATTTACCCCATGCTTTATGGTGATATTACTTCTAATCAGGTTGGTGTTGGAATTCCCTTGTTTTCTTTGCGTTCAAAAGAGAGTGTTGGGATTGGTGAGTTTTTAGACCTTGTTCCCTTTGGACAATGGGCAAAAAAATGCGGGTTGGATTTGATTCAGCTTCTGCCTGTAAATGATACGGGCGAAGAATCCAGCCCTTATAGTGCAAGGAGCGCATTTGCCCTTAACCCTGTGTACATACGCTTGCAGGAGGTTGAAGGCGCAAAAGAGGTTCTGGGCGATGAGCCTGCTAAGCAGAATAAAATTTTTGCAAAGCAGCCACGTATTCCTTATATAGATGTGGTTCGCTACAAACGCTCTGCCTTGCGAAAAATTTTCGATGAAAAAAAGAAAGATATTTTAGCAGATACGCATTTTAATAAATGGGTTGAGCAAAACGACTGGCTCCGTCCATATGCCGTATTTTGCGCACTCAAAGCAGAAAACAATGAAGCTTCGTGGAAAGACTGGAAAAAGAAAGACAAACCCAAAGAGAGCGATGTTCTGTTTCAAAAATGGATGCAATGGGTTGCAGAAGTTCAGTTTCTGAAGGCTGTTGACGAACTTAACAAACTGGATATGCGCTTAAAAGGTGATATTCCGATTTTGATAAACGAAGACAGCGCAGATGTTTGGCATTATCCGCAGTTCTTTTGCATTGAAAACCGCGCGGGTGCCCCTCCCGATATGTTCTGCTACAGCGGGCAAAACTGGGCCTTTCCAACCTACAAATGGGATAACCTTGAAAAAGAAAATTTTGGCTGGTGGCGCGACAGAGTGAATCATGCGGCAAGATTTTACCATGCTTATCGCATAGACCATGTTTTAGGATTTTTCCGCATATGGGTTGTGCCTGAACAAGAATATACCGGAATTTTGGGGAACTTTGTTCCCGCCGTGCCAATCTACACAGATGAACTTTTGCAAGCCGGCATTCCGAGAGAAACGGTGCGCTACTTGACTTTGCCGAACTTTGGCGAGGAGCGGCTCAAAAATGCGTTCGGAAATTGGACGGAAGAGGTTAAGCAAAAATATTTTGAACCTTTGCATGGCTCCCCCGGTCGTTATATTTTGCGCTCAGAATACCGCTCCGAGCGTGTGATTATATCTTTGAACGAAGAGCAAATTATTAAAGACGCTTTGCTGAATGTTTATTGGGACAGAGTATTTACGCCGAGTAGCACGGAAGATGTGCTGTGGCCATATTGGTATTGGTATAATGCACCGGTTCTGCTGACTTTGCCAGAGCATGAGATAAATGCGATTAAAAATGTGATAAAAAGAAATGAGGTAGGGCAAGAAGATTTGTGGGGCAAGAACGGCTATAAACTTTTGAATGTGCTTGCTAAGGAAACCGATATGCTTGTTTGCGCAGAAGATTTAGGTGCTGTGCCGAATTGCGTTCCGGGTGTTTTGCAAAGCTTGGGTATTTTGGCACTCAGAGTTGAGCGGTGGAGCCGCGACTGGGGGCAAAGCGATAGCCCTTACATCCCGCTTTGCGAGTATCCGCGCCTTTCTGTTTGCACAACCAGCAACCACGATTCTTCTACGCTTTTAGGGCTTTGGGATGAGCATGATTTTGACAAGGATTTTTACTGGAAGCACATTGGACAAAGCGGTAAAGCACCAGCGGTTTTGTCTGCGGAGCATGTTAGGTTGATAATTGAAAACTTGTTCAGGGCTAACAGTATTCTTGCAATTTTGCCCCTTCAAGACTTTATGGCTCTTTCGCAAAAATTCATTCCGCAAAACCCGGATGATGACAGAGTGAACATACCCGGCACCATTGGTCCTCAAAACTGGAGCTGGAGAATGCCTTGTTTGCTTGAAGAATTGTTAAAGGAAAACGAGTTAAATGAAAGCGTGGCGAAGCTGGTTGAATTGAGAAAGACGTAAAGTTAATAACCCTTTGCGTATATGACCACACTTGAAACACTAAAACGTTATTTCGGCTACGATAATTTTCGTAGCGGCCAAGAAACGCTTATTGATAATATTCTCACAGGCAAGGATGTTTTGGGCGTGATGCCAACCGGAGCGGGGAAATCGGTGTGCTTCCAAATTCCTGCGCTTATGATGAATGGAATTACGATTATTATATCGCCACTTATTTCGCTTATGAAAGACCAGGTTAATGCCCTAACTCAATCGGGAATTCCGGCGGCATTTATCAACTCCTCGCTTAACGGCTGGCAAATAGCTACGGTGCTGCAAAATGCACAAAACGGGGCCTATAAGCTAATTTACGTTGCGCCGGAAAGACTGCTCACATCTGATTTCTTGCATTTTGCGCAGTCTGCAAAAATATCAATGCTAAGCGTTGATGAGGCGCATTGCATATCGCAATGGGGGCAGGATTTTCGCCCGAGTTATTCCAAAATACCGGAGTTTGTTGCGCGCTTGCCGAAACGCCCGGTTTTATCGGCGTTTACGGCAACGGCAACCTCAAAGGTGCGGGAAGATATAGCGGCTTTGCTTGAGCTGAAAGAACCCGTTATTTTAATCACAGGCTTTGATCGTAAAAATCTTTATTATGAAGTGCAAAAACCCAAAGACAAATATGCTGCACTTGCGGCGTTTTTAAGCGATAAAAAAGAGCGAAGCGGAATTATTTACTGCTCCACTCGCACCATGGTTGAAGAAACTTGCGAAAAATTAAAAGCAGATGGCTACAATTCTTTGCGCTATCACGCCGGGCTTTCCGACAAAGAACGCCACAATAACCAAGACGATTTTCTCTACGACCGCGCGCAAATAATGGTTGCGACAAATGCTTTTGGAATGGGAATTGATAAATCCAACGTATCCTTTGTGGTGCATTATAATATGCCCAAAGACATGGAGAGTTACTATCAGGAAGCCGGGCGCGCCGGGCGCGACGGCGGCCCAGCCGATTGCATTTTACTTTACAGCGGTCAAGATGTTCGCACAAATTTATGGCTTATTGAGAATAGCAAAGAGGTAGAATACCCCGACGAAGAAACGGAAGAACTGCTAAAAGAACGCGACCGCAAACGCTTGCGCGAAATGACTTTTTACTGTGCAACAAACGATTGCTTGCGCGGATATATTCTTAAATATTTTGGAGAAAATCCACCGAATCATTGCGGAAATTGCAGCAGTTGCAATACAAATTTTGAAACGGCAGATATAACTGTTGATGCGCAAAAAATCCTTTCTTGCGTAGCGAGAATGCGAGAACGCTATGGAATAAAAATGCTGGCAGATGTGCTTCGCGGCAGCAAAAGCGAAAAAGTGTTACGCCTCGGATTGGATAAATTATCAACTTACGGCATAAGTGAAAAATCCGAAAAACAATTGCGAGAAATAATCAACCATCTAATACTTACCGGTTACCTTTTGAAAACCGACGATGAATACCCCGTAATCAAGCTGGGAAAAAATGCCGATGAAATTTTGCGAAACGGCGGAACTGTGCAAATGAAATTGTCAAAAGAAAAGCAACGCCAAGAAGTTGCAGACAAAAAATTTGTTGCCAGACCGGTTGATGGCAAATTATTCACCGCTTTGCGCGAACTCAGGCTTGCTATAGCAAGTGAGCAAAATGTACCGGCCTTTGTTGTTTTCCCAGACAGCGCTTTGATTGATATGTGCGTAAAACTTCCGGCTACAAAGGAGGAGTTTTTGAAGGTATCGGGCGTGGGGCAGGTAAAGCTGGAGCGCTATGGCGAAAGGTTTTTGGAGGTTATTTCGCCTTATCGCAACTGAATCACCTCATGGATGATCCGTTCCTAAGTTGGTTATCTTATTCATTTTACCATCCAGCCTTTGGCAGTTGCATTGCTGAAATTGTGATAGTTAAAACCGGGATTATTGCTTACTACTATAGTTCTATTAAACCTTGCACCTGTAAGTTCATAAAACATATCATTCTCGTGAAGCGTTTCAAATAAATCAGATAATGCACGAAAGGATAATTGATTGTCGCTGAGCGACAACGACCACAGTGCGGGATTATTACCCGCATTCAAAGCAGTTAATTGATTGTATGAACAGCCAACCCATTCCAGCTTCGGATTTTTGCTTATATCCAAACTGGTTAGTTTATTTGTGCTACAATACAAGTGCGTTAGTGCAGTGTTTTTGCTTGGGTCCAAACCCTTACCGGAGCTGTTCAGCACTGCCGGCATAAAATTTGACTTTAGCCCCAAAACCATGGAACCCCTCGCTGAGATGATTTTAGATGAAATTAGACATAACAGCTGAACAGTGCCCAGCGACAACTTCCATTTTCTATATTAACGTTCTCGAAAATGGAGGAAAAAATATGAGAAAAGTCATTTTAGCAACAAGTGTGCTATTTGCCCTGACGTTCACCCTTTCCTGTTCCGACGACAGTGGAGGTGACGATGACAAAACATCTATGTGCCCGACCGGCACAACTTGGGACGGAACACAATGTTCAAGCAACCCTAATAAGGATGGATCTTGCCCTTCCGGCACGGCCTTGGAAGATGGTAAATGTATAGCTCCTCCTGCAACAGGAGACGATGGTTATTCAAGGATTTATACTTTAAAAGACGTAGAAGAAAACTCCTTTATTTTTGTAACTAAAGAAGACTACTACTATTGCGAGGAAAGTGGATTGGAAGTGGAAGAAGACATTTATGAAGAGCAAGCCGAATATTCGATTGATAACAGAGTTTTGACTGTTAGATGGGACGAATGGAGTGACACTGAGTACAACTTCAACGGAAATCAAAACGTTCTCACAGGCACTTGGACAAGAAATAAAAATAAGGATGCTCATTGCAAAGAAGTATACGATAGATATGATGATGAATATTACACCGAATGCAGCGACTATTATGAAGTCACAAAGGCTGTATTTACACCAAACACTCTCACTCTTACATATGATTTTTGCATAGCAGATGAAATAAGATCTAATAGAGAGTATAGAGGCTGGGCTATAAAAGCCGTTGATTGCAAAACTCTTGAATATTCAAAAGGAACGCAAAAAATGACGTTAACTTTTATCAATCCTGGATCCTACGGTGCGGATCAAAAAGCGACCTACAATGGAAAAACTTGCTTTTGGTCAAGAGAACATCCTCATTCCGACCGTACGAGCGCATGTCAAAAGGCCAATATAAAATTTCAGCAAGAGAAAACCAAAAATAATAATCTAAGTTACTGGTGTCGAGAATCTTATTACTATGATTTTCTTGAAGAAGATTTTGAGAAATGTCTAAAAAATAATGGTTTTCCGGAAGATTTTTTAGGCAATAACGATGATGAAGGATGCTATGAAAGTAGCAGCGGGTCGCTTACAAGGCGGGGAATTTTCTATATTACTCCCGAATGAAATATTTTGGTTTCATATTTTTGTTTTTGTGCGTGTGTGTGAGCACCCACGCGCAGCAAGATACTATTACTATGGACATAGCGGTTTCAACAGACAAAACCTTGCCCATAGGGGTTGTTAACTTTGAGCTTGACGATAGCAACTGGAGCAAGCTGGAAGAGCCACCCCACAAAACCCTTACCAGAGATTTTAATTTGAGCGGCCGTTTTTCTGCCATTGAACTGGAACAATATAATCTGCTCACACTCTCACGCGCGCAGGCAAGGCACTATGTAACGGGCACGCTTACAATGAGCGAAGGGCAGGCAAAGCTGGAATGCAAGCTACATGCAACCACATCTAGAGAAATGGTAAAAGGCTTTATATACACCAGCTCCGTTGAACATGTTCGCACCTCGCTTCACAAATGCACAGACAATGTGGTTCATCACCTTTGGGGCGTTCAAGGTTTTGCCTCCACGCAAATGGCATGGGTTAGCAGAATAAACGGCAAAAAGCAAATTGTTATAGGTGACTACGACGGATTCCGCAGAAAACAAGTAACCACGCATAATAGCATAAACTTTTTCCCTGCATGGAGCCCGGACAACTCAAAAATATATTTCACAAGCCTCAGAAACGGCAAACCTCAAATTTTTGAAAGAAGCCTGGCCGGCAACACAGACAGGCAGCTCTTTCCGCAAATAGACCAGTCCTTTAACCCTTCAGCAAATCCCAAAGACGGAACATTGCTCTTTTCAATAATGGGCCCGAGCGGCGCAGATATTTGGTTTGGCAATCCGCAAACAGGGAATGCGCACCGCCTCATTTACACAACCAGCTTGGAAGTTAGCCCCGCATGGAGCCCGCAAGGAACGGCATTTTTGTTCACAAGCGACAGAGGCGGCCAGCCGCAAATATACATGGCTCTAAGAGACGGCAGCGATATTCAACGCGTTTCATTTTTTGGCAGATACAACGAAAGCGCAGTCTGGTCGCCGGACGGCGAGCGAATTGCCTACTGCTCAATGGATGGCGGAAAACTCAACATTTACACAAGCGGCATAGATGGCAACGATGTTCAAAAATTAACTTTTGAGGGCAACAATGAAAGCCCAACGTGGTCACCGGACGGAATGTCTATAGCATTTTCAAGCGATCGTTCCGGAAGTCCACAAATCTATATTATGCGTCGAGACGGCAGTGGTGCCACTCGCATAACACATACCGGAGAAAACTCTTCTCCGGTGTGGTCAAATCTCATCAACAAAGGAGTCCCATGAAGACAATGATCCCCCTTCTCGTAGTTGGCGCAGCTTTACTCTTTGCTTGCGCCAAAAAACCCCAACCTGTAGAGGTTGAGCCACCTCCACCGCCACCTCCGCCGCCACCACGGCAAGAGGTGTATGAACCGCCGCCGCCACCGCAAGAAGACCCTCTGGAAGCAGAGCGTCGCCGCTTGGAAGAGCTTATGAACAAAATAATGTCAGAAGACGTTTATTTTGAATTCGATCAAGCTACTTTGACCGTGGCAGCTAGAGATATTTTAACCGAAGTCGGTGATATCTTAAAGCGCGAATCTCGCTTTACGGTTCTAACCGAAGGCCACACTGATGAGCGCGGAACCGCGTCTTACAATATGGCTCTTGGAATGCGCAGAGCAGAATCCGTTGTTAAGTTCTTAACTAACTACGGTGTTGCTTCCAGTCGCTTAACAAAAGTCAGTTTTGGCGAAGAGCAACCTAAAGCCTCCGGTAGTTCGGAAGCTGCTTGGGCGCAAAATCGTCGTGCTGCTTTCAGAGTTAGGATAAACAACTAGTTATTGGTTTCAGAGTTAGGAGCTTTTTATGAAAAATCTTGTTTCGCTATTTTTTCTGCTGTGTTTGCTGCTCTCTTCCTGCTCAAACATAACAATGGTACGTACAAAAGAAATCAAGGAAGCCTCCGAAAATTCTGCGGCAATAATCAACAAGCGTTTGGATTCTCTTTCGCTTGTGATAGATTCCATGAAAAACGAACAGGAGAGAATGTCTTCTCGCCTGAGAGCGGATTTTGTGGAATTTAATTCAAAAATCAGCGAGCAGGGCAACAAGTCCGAAGCTCGTATGGAAGAGATAAACTTTCGTCTGGATCGTATCTTGACGACAGTGCAGCAAAAAAGCACTGTCACAAGGTCCGCCGCCGGCAACAAACAAGCGCCAAAAGAAGACAATAGTGAAATGATAGCCTTGTACAATGCATCTCGCTCTGATTATTTGAAGGGTGAATATGTGGTTGCATACAATGGCTTCAAGCAAATTTACGAAACGGTAAAAACCGGCGAGCTGGCAGAAAATTCTCTCTATTGGATGGGAATGTGCATGTTAGATGCCAACAGAAAAGACAATGCGGTAACTCTGTTCAAAACTCTTTTGGACAGGTTCCCTCAAAGCACAAAGGTTTGCACCGTTATTTTTAAGCTGGCAAGCATGGCAGAAGAGTCAGGCAACAGCGAAGAGCAAAAAGCGTATCTTAAAAAGCTCATAAGCACAGAGCATTGCGCTCCAAGCAACGAGTTCCACAGAGCCGCAACAATTCTATCTTCGTAAACCGGCCATGTAGAAGAAGAGAGAGATAGGCTAGAGGCACAGCTATTAAAATATGAAAATAAATTGCTCTCATTGCCCAACGCTGCGATAAGAAAGCGCAAACGTTATCTTTATTATATTCGTAGGCAGGGAAAAAAAGTGATAACTGAATATATAGGTGAGTTATCCAGCGAAAAAGGCAATGGAGCAAGATGCAGAGAGAAGGAAATATAAGCAATGGAAAAAAACTACACTTTTAGAATTGAAAGAGATTAGGAGGCTACTTGGAAAACGAGCAATTTAAAGTATTTCACAAAACCTTGGCAAAAAATAGTTTTAAAGATGGTTAAGGTTCATTCACCGGAATTGAGTGAGCTTTTGAGTTGAAACATGACCACCTCTGAAAACAATAAACGCATAGCGAAGAACACGATGTTCACTACTTCCGCAGCATTTTAACGCTGGGGGTGGGGTTTTACACGAGCCGTGAGGTGTTGCGTAGCTTGGGGGTGGAGGCCTCCCGTGCCTAGTTTTTGCATTAATCCTTTTGGGATGTAAGTTCTTCTATTGTTACATGTGCATTTTGCATGACACTGCTCTGCATCGACTGTGACTTTTTCTATATTTACTCTTATCATTTCTAACAAGGAGAAAATTATATGAGTGATAAACCCACCCCCACCAAAGACACCTCCGTTGCAGTTGGAGCATCTATTGAACTGTTGGGCTTCGACATGAATGCTATGCTGGCTGTGACAGAAGAAAATGACATTCGTTCAGTTAAAGCCTTAGTAATGCCGGGGATTACAAATAGTCCACAGGAAATTACTATGAAAGATTTGATTGATGCTTTCAAAGAACATAACTTAGAAATCCCCGAAGAGGGTTTAAAGAATGCTCTAAAGTATGCAGGATTTGGTAATGATTTGAATGGAATCAAGATACGCTTAAATCAAGCTTTTGCGTTGTATGATAGCAGCATTACTGAAAAATCAAAAGCGCTAGAGTTCGCTTTTTCCATCAGTATTACGAGTGCCAAAGGTACCCAGGAAGGTGATGCTGCGGTGTTCGAAATCAAATCACTTTCTTTTGCTATTTGGAACACTACGCGTCAAGGAGTGCTTTCAACTTTGGGCATGGGTAATATTGATGATTTGGTTAAAAAGTTGCAATAGCACGAAAGTAATACAAAGGAGCGGATGTAGTGTCCGATAATAAAGCTTCTTTTGCGCTGGCAGCTAATCTAGAGATCGCTGGGCATGATTTTACGGGCATTATCGGTTATGTTGAAGTTGAAGGCGTAGCCGTTAGTGCTCGGTGGATTAGTAATGACCAAGAGTTAACTTTTTTGAGCTTGGCCGAGAGTCTTGGTTTTAATTATATGCCATCTATCGGCATGCTAGAAGCTCAGCTTGTTGGAGCCGAGTTTACTTATCATGATAATTCCAAATGCGTAACCATTAGCGTAGAGTTAGAGCCGGCAAAAATCACCCTCAAGGGTAGCAATGGTTCTTTTGGTCTTCAGTTGATTTTCGCAGGAGAAAACGGAGAAACTTTTTCTCTAAGCGATTTGCCAATTTTAGGCAGCATGCTATCATCGAACGATTATATTCAACTGAAAAAGTTAGCTGTAACCTGCGAAAATGGAAAGTCTTCTTTTAATGCTGTTGGCAAATTTTCTTTTTTAAATTCAGAAATATCTTTTGAATCCGATAAAAACCCAACTACCATATCCTCGAGTACAGATGCAAACCCAACTACCACATCCTTGAGTACAGATGTAAACGAATCAAAAGACGGTATAAAATGGATTGAAATAAACAAGACAATTAGTATTATCCGTTTAGGGCGGGTAGGCGTTGCGTTTAAAGATGGAAAAGTCAATATATATATAGACGGAGGGTTTTCCGTTTCTTTGCTTACGGCGGATTTTTTGGGATTGCGGCTTGGTATTCCTATTCCTATTGAAGGGGGAACATTTGATTTTGGGCTTAGCGGGTTGCTCATCTCTTTGAACAAGCCACCTATCTCAATAACAGGAGGGTTATATAAAGTTCCGGAAGATGCGGTGCTATATAATGGCATGTTGAATTTGAAATTTAACGATTTTAACATAGCAGCAATCGGTTCTTACGGGGAAATTACAGATAAAGAAACAGGAGAAAAATCACCAAGTTTATTTATATACGCAGCATTGCTAACACCTTTGGGTGGGCCGGGATGCTTTTATATTACCGGTATAGCTCTTGGGTTTGGAATTAACCGCACTATCAAGATGCCTTCTTTGCATGATGTTCCAAAATTTCCGTTGGTACAGTTGGTAATGGGGACGGGAAGTTTAAAAGCAGATGACGAATCAAGCCAAGCACTAGCTGCACTAAGCGATCATATTAAGCCATCACAAGATGATTACTTTGCAGCAATCGGTGTAAAATTTACATCTTATAGTATTGCCACAAGTTTTGCCTTGCTTGTTGTAGAATTTGGCAATAAACTCAGAATTTCCTTATTGGGGCAAAGCGTTATTACCATGCCCCCGAATCTGCCCAAAGACAAAAAACCGATTATGTATGCTGAGCTTGCACTCAGAGCGATTCTAGATTTTGACGTGGGATACTTTGAAGTAATGGCTGCGTTAACCAATGAATCATATATATTAGACGGACGTTGCAAACTCACGGGTGGTTTCGTATTTGCCATGTGGACAAAAGGAGATAGGGCAGGCGATTTTATAATCTCGCTCGGTGGCTGCCATCATCCGCTATTTGCCTCCAAAAAACACTTATACCCATCTGCAGATAAATTAGGCATCAACTGGGCAATCAACGACAATTTAACCCTCAAGGGTCAAGGTTATTTTGCAGTTACTCACAGTTGTGTAATGGCAGGTTGCGATATTGCCATTAACTACTGCGCCGACAATTTAAAAGCATGGCTGAACGCCTATGCAAGTTTTTATATGTTGTGGAAACCGCTGCATTACGACATTCGAGTAGGTATTAAGATTGGTGTATCTTATACCATAAAAATATGGTTTATTAAGGCTACTATAAAAGTAGAATTGGGCGCGTCGTTGCATTTATGGGGGCCGGAGTTTTCGGGAACAGCTACAATTAACCTGTATCTATTCTCCTTTACAATAAAGTTTGGTGCAAACGCGCTGCAATCACCGCCGCCTATTAATTGGAACGAATTTAGGCAGAGTTTCTTGCCTAAGGAATTGCCACAAGAACATGGGCAAAAAATGTTGGGAGAGGGAGCCCCAACATGCCGCATTCAATTTACCGATGGCATACTATCTGAAGGTCGTGACGTGAAAGACAATAATACGGTATTTATAAGTCCGCAGGAATTTCGGATAGTAATTCGCACAGATATTCCGTCAACAAGTGTTAAATTCCAAGGAATAACGGTAAAGAGCAATAGTCAATTCGGTATCGCACCTATGCATTTAACTGAAGTGGGTTGCGAGCAAACAATTGTTATCAGAACAACGAACGGATCCGGCGAACTTAATCAAGGCGCATTCGAACATGTTTTGTTATGTGAAAATGTAAGCGCAGCATTATGGGGCAAAAATCCGGGACCAATATCGGATCCAATTAAGAATCAAATTATAGGGATGGAAATCCGAATAAAACCGCTCAACCTGTCGGAATCTTTTAGTACATATAATATAAAGGATCTGGCAGAGCTTATTTTGCGTGAAGGCAAGGGATGGGGAAAAGACGATGTAATATCGGAACCAAAGGAGCCTAAATACATGGATAAACCGGATAAAGAAAAATTAGAGAAGCAAGTAAAACAGTTAAACGAAATTTTTGAACATTTATTACCAGAACCGCGATACGCAGAAAATGGAATTTACGATGCTCCCATGGATTATTTCTGGGCTACGCCGCAAATACGAGAAACAGGAGTAAAGTATAGTGCCCAAAGAAATTGAAAATAAAGTAGAGCTTTTCGGCGTTCTAAAATTAGCACCTATGGCCAAGCCAGTGCTCACAGCAGGAAGTTACGAAATTGAGGTAGGGCAGAAGTTTACAGAAGTATCAGAATTAAATCAAGCCGGATTAAGTAAAACGATCCGCCGTTTCACTGTAGAGGCGGAACAGGTCAACATGGCTACACACCAAATTTATTCCGTATATCCACCGGATACTTCGGCGGGGAAATTTATGGGCACTTTACCCCACGTAATTCTCAACCGCCGCACTTTGCCTTGGGAACGAACTATGTACGAAGATACGCCATCTGCACCTTGGTTGGCTCTATTGGTTTTTTCAGAAGACGAAGCAATTCAGCTTAGGGACCTAAAATATGGTGAAGCAATAAAAGGCAACGATGTGCATATCCCCAAACTATCCGGCTCCAAACCCGACGATAAAACCGATTGCCGGATTATCGATGTCCCGGTCGATTTGTTTGTTCAAATTTTACCCACAAAGGAAGACCTGCCCTATCTCGCCCATGTACGCGATGTTGATTTGGATTACAAGGTAACTGATAGCAACGTTAAGGACGGCGGATTTGCCTGTGTTATTTCCAACCGCTACCCCAAAGCACCGGAACCGGGCTTTCCCAATGTAGAACATACCGCTGTTTTGGTTTCGTTGGATGGATTTGCAGATATTATTGATGATAAAAATATTGACAAACGCAAGGAAAAACTGAAAGATAAAACACATGTTCGTATGTTCGTTTTTACTGCATGGACATTTTTCTGCGAAGGGCAGGATTATAACTTTAGTACGGTGGCTAATGGACTGGAAGTAGATGTGCTTCGTCATAATTCTTTTAAAACGCTGAACGACCCTCTCGCAAAGATTTTAGAAAAAGGTTATTACCCTATGAACCATAATTTCCGCGAAGGTAGCGGTAGTGTTTCTTTTTACCGTTCGCCGCTTGCGCCTGGCAAACCTATATTTGAAAATAAAGATTTTGGGCATTACGCAGATGAACTACTGCTCTTTGATGAGGAAATTGGTATGTACAACGTAAGCTACAGTGCAGCGTGGCAACTGGGGCGCCTGCTTTCCATGCAAAACGAATCGCTTGCCAAAGATATTCTCGCCTGGCGGATAGCCGGAAAGCAAGCCGCAGCCAAAAAACAAAATATACAGATATTAAACAAAGCATTGGGGTCTCTTGCCGGCGAACATTTAAAAGAGACTGGAATAAATGCCGAAACTTTAGAGGAAGATAAGTGGCGCAATATGGTACCAGATTTGAAAGGTTCAGTCGGTTTAATGGACTCAATTGGTATGAAGGGTGCGAATTTGCCCAAGAAAGTTGTGGAAAAATTGACGAATAATGTGAAAGAGCTTTTACAGGAAGAACTTGACCGAAACACAAGTGGAAAATCGCAACAACTTAGATTGCTAGAAGCATTTGGTGTTATTGGAGAGATTAATCATGTATGATAGCATTATAACAGATCCTAATAATGAGAATGAAGATCTTGGGTTTGAAAAGGACCTGCAATCTTATACTAAAGGAATATTCGATCGCATTATAGAAGGCTTGGCTCCTTATGTTTTGTTGTATGACATTCCTTTTTGCTATTTACTTCCAGGCGAAGCTTTGCTGCCGCCAAACAGCTTGCGTTTTTTCTATTTAGATTTCGACTGGGTACTTTCTTTTTTAGACGGAGCTTTAAGCCCGGGGCGAACAGCAGATATTGACGTTAAGCACGATAAGGTTCTAGCTTACAATGCATTTGCCTACGCTATGCAAAACGCTGAAAAAATTCGCCGTATTTTACAGGGTAAAGAACCGTTAAACCCAATTACCAAGGTGAATTCCGGTAATGAGTTCAAGCCGAAAATTTGCACCGGTTTTTTGATTCGCTCACCATTAGTAACCGGCTGGCGCGGTTTGGAGTTTAAGGCCTATGATGAAAAAAAAGAAGAGTTAAGAGCCTTGCGCATTGAAACCTTAGCTGAAGATGTTTTACTCGCAATCTTCTTTGGGGAGATCAACCATTTCACCCTCAGCGAACCGCCGGAAGGTTTGTATTATGGTGTAGAAAATAGCAAGGGTGAGCTGTCTGCCGGATTGCGTAATTTGGAAGACGGCAAACAAGACGGTGAAGAGTCTTTTAACATAATACAGCGAGAAAACCGTGTAATAAATTTTGCTGCTACAGCCCAAAATATCGCAGAAATGAGCGGTAATATCGACATCGAAAAAATAAACAGCGCGATAATGGCGTTGCAACTGACACGCACCGCCAAAACCCTCGATGTATATGTTAGCACTAAGCCTAAAGGAGAAACATAAAATGAGCGATAAACTATATGTTCCGGTAACTCTGCGAGCACTGCTTATGGGTAGGCCTCCCGATACCAACTGCTTTGCCGATATCTCCCATGATTTTTCACGCTTGCCGTTCAGTGTTTTGGGAGAATACGTGCCAAGCCAGTTAGCCGTTCACCGTGACATGGAAAAAGGGGCCCACCTGCACTGGAGTCTGCCCGATGCACTGACTAAGGGTGACTTGAATCAAGACACTGGTGAATTCAATTACCCTTCCATTCCTAACCGTTGGCTACTAACACGCCTTTGGACGGAAGATGACGAAAATATAAAAACCATGAGTTTTTTGATAGAAAGCGACGCCGTCTCAAAAGAGAGAAGCGAGTCGAGAGGAAATTTAGGCAGCCCGTCTATTCCTGACGAAGACGTTTACGGCTCTTTTTTATATTTAGGGCGCAGCTATCGTTATGGTCGGATTGTCCCCGATACCAAATATCTAAAAAGTAAATTAACCGCCGTTCTACCCGCCAATCCAGCCTACACCGCCTTTTACCCCGATTGCCGGAACGTGTTGGGTTTCTATGACGATATGCGCGACGAAAAGGGTAAGGTAATTGAAAACGCAAAGGTTACTTATGCTTTGGCTGGTTGGTTTGAAGAATGGGACGATGACCCGATTGCCATGTTGACGAGCGATAAATTTGATGAAACACTAAAAGAATTAGGTTGGAAAATGATGCCCAACGAAACGCTTAGCACTATCCCCAAAGCTCTCGTCTGTCATGCCATCCTTACCTCGATTGCTTGGAAAGGCCCTGATGCTAAGTACGGTTTGAATATCCCTTCAACAGACATGAGTGTGGCTATAGGCAATAGTTCCACTGAAGCACTGGCTGCCATATTAGTCGGATATTTAGAAAATAAAAAATGCAAAGCAGAGGAAGTAGCCATTACCGAAACAATGCTTAACCATTTACTATCCGGCGCACCGAAGGAACTCTTGACTCAAGACGGGATCGCGAAGTCGGAGGCAGCACTCTATGAGGCGCGCTTTGGTAGCGACAGCCTTGTTCGGAGTTTCTCACTTAAATGGAGCGCAGAAACGGCAAACGATACTTTGAAAGATGATGAAGAGCGGCGAGCCATACCACAGCCAAGCGATGCCCTCGCAGCCCTTTTAAAAGCCTACAACCACGCCTTGGAAATACAGGTTGCCCGCCGCATGAATTTGGAGACAGAGCAGGAAGAGTTGCACGACACATGGTTTAAATGGAAACGCAAAAAAATAGATGATAGTAAATTTAAAAAATTATTGGAAACATCATGCAATAAAATTAATTCCCAAAGGGATGAAATAAATTTCATACAAGAAATACTTGACAACTTTAATGTTCCAAACGCGCCGTTTGGTGATAACTTGAAAGATGCAGCTTTGGCGGAAGGTTTCGTTTTAGCGGAGGGTAGCGCAGGGCGTTTTTGGGCACCTAATCCGCCGGTGCTGTTGATCTCTCAAATATCTGTGGACAAATCTCGCGGCAGGGATGGACAATACTCTAAAGATGAGCTGTTGCAAGTTAGAAACGCGGTGATTTCCGAATTAACCATTTCCAGCGATGTGAATCCGGCAAAATACGAATATAATTTAAACGTTCAAGAATTTTTGATCCCTGTACCGCCTTCTTGCCCTGCGGAAGTTGTTTTGCTGATTCGCGAAGCGGCGCTTTTAGGGCACAGTTTCGCAGAGCTTTTTGCCGTCAAAGTTTTACGCGCAGAAAATAGCTCGTTGAGCAAAAATGATAACGACATAAAAGCGCTTGCCAACATCATAAGAGGTTTACAATCCATACCCATAACGGTATCGGCCCAAACCTGCGATGGTAAATATTTGGAAAATTCCGCACAAATCGGTTTCGACGCGCCACTGCCCGAAAAGACCGCCGTGGAATACTATACACAGCCTTGGTTCCCTCTGTATATGGACTGGAAAATTGATTATTACCCGGACGAAAATGTCATAAACAGTAAACCAAACATAAGTAATTGGCGACGTATGGGTTTGGATATGACATTTAAAACATCTGTGGGGAGTGAAATTTCCCTTGTCAATGCGGTCGCCGTTTCGGGCAGAACGTTTTTAACGTCCCACGCCGGGCAATCTCTAAGCGAGCGCTTGGGGGAACTTGGGGCCGGCATTCCCAACGCGGATTCTATCAGCGTGTTATCCCAAACCTTGCCGGAACTTCATGAGCAGCTTATGATGCGCTCAATGCAAATGGTGCCCGTGGGTCGCTATGATGATGACACCGATATTCAAAACAAAATGTTCGCCGCGTTGGATGGATATGACCCCTCGTTCCCTCTGTTCGGCAGTCTGTTTTCACCGATTCGGGCAGGCTTTTTTAAGCTACGGAGTGTGTCACTTATAGACTCTTTCGGTCAATTATTGGAAAAGAGTTCGCTTACGTGTAGCATGTCGGAGTCTATGCGCTTAAAAGATACTGTTTATGCATCCGAAGTTATGTTGCCACCCCGTCTTCTGCAGCCATCGCGGCTTAATTTTTATTTCCGTAACGAAGATGAACGCGACGCGCTGTGCGGATGGATTTTGCCGAACTTCTTTGATAACAATATCACTGTTTTTTCCGCCGCCGGGCAAGCCTTAGGTACTTTGCAAGCGGTCAAAAAAGGGGAAAAAAACGTGCTGGAATTCAAACTGCCACCGGAGCATGGTGGTAGGGCGGAAAAGATAGATCCTTCTGAAACAGACGTGCTTGGGATAGATAAAGATTTGGCGGGTTTTCTATCCGCTTTGCAAAAGCGCAGTTATGATGATTTTTTAGAATTAATGACGGCTATCAACAGTGCCTTAGCCGCCACTAATCCCAAATCGGCGACACAGTTCAACTCACTTGCTTTTTTCTTGGGTAGGCCCTTGGCTCTCATCCGCGCCGCGGTTTCCATAGAAACTTTAGGTCCTCCTAGAAAATATCGTAGTTATTCCGATGAGTCGGCAACTTACCACGATGTGGATATTTCTGAATTAGAAATAAGTGCCCGTCTAGGTTTTCGGCACCGGCATGGTGATGGACTATTCGGCTTTTTTATGGAAAATGATTTCAGTAAAATACATTTTACCGGCCAATACAAACCCCAAAAAGGAAGCGAGTACATATTGCGTAGTACTGGCAAAGGCGGTGAAAAAACGGATTGCGTGACGGTTAAACCCAATACGCCCCCCGTAAACTTGATTTTGTTGATGGATCCCATGTCGGATGTACATGTAACAACCGGCATATTACCAATAAAAGCCATTCGAATGGACCCCGTGCGTGTGCAGGCAGCTATGCGCAACCTTTATCATTTTATTTTTGTTGCACCGGTAATACAAGATGCAGAAGCCCTCTCCCTACCCATTTTTCCGGTAGAGGGAAAACAGTGGGCTTGGTGCGAATTTAACAAAGACGGCAAGTTTGAAGCCGATACTGCTCCAATAAAAAATAGCGATAGGGCACGTTTCAGTGGGTTTAACGCTTTTTTGCGAGAAGGCTGGCTAATACTTAAAAATGCATATGACAAGGAGAACAACTCCCATGCTTAATCACGTGTTTTGGTTAAAAAATAACACTATGGAAGTAAGCCCGGAAAACGCTTCTCTCGTGTTTGGTTCGGACGGGGTACGGGGAAAGCTAAATCTGTATGCTGCCCTGCATACAGATAGCACAGACACGGAGCTTTTTATTAAAATAACCGCAAAATATTATGCCAACGTTGTAAATGGTCATAAGCATCCGCTTAAAAACGCTTTTACCACCGACGGCATGGCCCCTGCCATACGCTATATGCTGCAAGGCGGATGGTCGGTTTCAAGGTGGCGGTTCGATTATGACAACTGGCTCTGCTCGTTTATATTAAGCCGCAGAGCGACACCGGCAGGCAGTTCGTGCCATTTGGGTTTGCTGATGCGGGAGATATTGTCTTTTGTGCCGGGGGGCGAAACGGAACTTGTTTTAGAGATTTGCAAATTGTCAAAAGTAGAAGGTAAACAAATAACCGTTAATGAGCTTGCTAAAGAGCAACTTAAAATTAAAAAAATCAAGCCGGAACGTGAGGTTTGGTTGAAGAACTTTTTCCCGCAGCAAAATCCTCTTTTGTTTCAATATGTTCCGTTGGATAATATGAAGTTGGACTTCAAGATAGAGACCGGCGTTTTCGGAGGTTGGCCGCAAAATGCGAAAGTAAATGTAGAAAGATTAGGTGATGAAAAGAGAATTAAACCTGTTACTTTGTCAATAAAAAACGACGTATACGCTGAAAGTGACAATATAAACATAGGCGGCTTGCTGGACAGCAAACCCGGAAGCGTGGCATACAAAGCAACGCTCAACTCAACCCCTCCAATGGAGCTTACCACCCGAATTTACAGACAGCCGGCGCGGTTAGTTTCGTTTAAAGTAGGCGCGGGATTAAAAGTGCATTGGCATACCACCGGAGTCCAAACCCTGTATTATAACGGGAAAAGAGAGAATGAAAGATTAAATCTCGGCACTGACGTACAGTTGTCGTCCGCTAATTCTGCCACACTCTTTTTACCTACCGATGACGGTTATATAACATCAACAATATATGTGAAGAATAATTCTAACCTGTACTTGTGTCGTACGGTTACCGCTTTTTGGCACAGCGGCATGCGGATTATTCGATTGGAATGGGGATCCGTCAAGACAAACTCTATTTCCATAAGCGATGTCCATCTTTCTCCGGGAGAAAAAAAGCTGCACGACATAAACCCGCAAATCACTATGTTTGAATACGTGTTAATGGAAAATGATTTGGACTATAAAAATATAAAAATTACCGGTGTAATCGGGGAAGAAACTGTTATGGGAATGTTTGAATGGTAAGGAGCGGATATGAAAGCGGAATGGGTTGACGGCGGTATCTTGCGTTCAGGCACGCGCGCCTATAAACAAGGAGAGGATAATTTACTGCAAGAGACCGTATGTAATTCTTTACATCTTCGAATTACAGGAGCCGCAAAAACCGGAAACTTCAAAATAGATTTTCCGGTAGGCGACGCGGCCTCCGGCGCGCTTTTCACACCGCGAGCCGCCTTGCTGGCCGATTGTACGCCGCCGGAAGGATGGAGCGTTTCAAAGTGTATCGACAATGATTGCCTGTGCTTCATGTTCTCATCGCCAACCAAGAGCGTGACAGAAATTTATCTTGAGTTCGAATCGTTAATTTGTGATACCGGCGAAGGTGTTTCTTTGGTGCGCTTATCGTGGGCGGGCGTGGAACACGCTTTAGCGGTATACCGGTCGCTATCGAACATGAAGGTATCTTTTTTCGGCGATACTTTCGGCGATTACATGTCCGAAATCAAGATAGGATGGCGGGTTGATAACGCGCCTAAGGAAACCAAACTTTTCTTGGTTCCAAGTGATGATATCAGCGGCAGGGAAAAACTTGGAAATATGCAAGACGAACGCTTCTTCCCGCTTTTATGCGATATTACCTATATGCTTATCGTCACTATAAACGGTGAAACCGTAGAAACTCTGTATCATACGGTATCTATACGCCCATCGGAGGTCTTGGAATTCCGAGCCGTCAAAAAAAACGGTAACAAATATCATATACGTTACTTATTGAAAAACCGGCGGTACGCCTTTCTAACTATGGGAATCGGGCGGCTAAACGCCACACGGTGCATAGAAGAAGACGGCAATGTATATGCCGAGTTCGACGGTGAAGCCTCGTACAACTCATCCCTTACAAATCAGATACCCATGCTCTGCTGGCCGCCCGATTTTACGTTGAGCCCCGTCTATCTAAAAATAGAAGGAACTTGTGATGGTAAGAATATAAATGAATGTCGGTACGGCGCGATAGAAAGCGATGGGAAAGCGATTGCTAAATGTGAGTTCAAATTGGAAAACGCCGTTGGCTCCTCTAAAATTATATCCACCCCTTCATATTCATCAAAAGATCGATCGCTGGAAAAGATCCGTCTAAAAACGTCGGACGGATTAGAAAAGACTCACGATATAGTATACCGGCTCCGCTTTGAAAATATAGGCTGGTTAGGTTGGGATATGAATGATAATTCAGCCGGAATCAACGTGAATGAAGATAATATTAAATGCACTGGGGTAGAGGCCAAGTTAGTTAAAAAAGGGTGGGGGTCAAATTATGTATCCGCGCCCGGGCAATTACCGGCATTCGTAGATTACTCCCAAATTATTATGACGGTGACACCGAAAAAAAATGTGGTCGAACAGGGAAAAATGCTTTACGGCGCGGCTAAGATCACTTGGTCTGACGAGCAAATCTTACAGATCGAACCGGTAAACGGCGCGGAAAAATTATTTGATATTTGCTATATGCAAAAATTCGACGCTACCAGGTGGACAGGCTGGGCGGTAAACGGCGAACCGTCCGGTATTGTTGGCGGTTCACTTAATTGTTCAGCTCCGGCGGTAAAAATTGTCCCCAAAGGATGCGGCGCGATATATTCCGGTGGAGCAAATCAATATCCGATATTCTTGGATTACGCAAAAACTTTCGCCACTATCCAAACCCGCACCGACAATGAATGGAATCAAGCTGCCGATAACGGAGCCTCCGGCCCGGATGATGAAGAAAATCCGTTACCGTTGACAGGATTCAGGTTAAGCAATGAATACGTACCAGAACTTAAATTAGAATACAAAGGCTGCTACAGCGCTTTTGGTTGGGATCAAAACTGGCAAAACAATGAATATATATGCGAACGAGCTGATAGTTTTATAGAGGGAATCGTGGTAAAGATAGCAGGTAAAAACGCGGATCTGTTCGATATTGTTTACCGTATTTCTGTTGAAAAAGCCGGATGGTTAGGTTGGGCTAAAAACGGCGAATTTTGCGGCGTAATCGGGTTGGATCTGCCCGCCACAGCCATAGAAGTAAAGCTACTTCCAAAAGGCAAAGCACCCTCATCAACAAAACTAAATTTTACAGGGGGAGAATGGACAATCGTTCAATGGGATCAAGCGGTTAAAACACTGGGCTTGGAAAAATCCGAAATTAACGCTACTAAATCATCTAACACATTGCAAATGCAACTAACAGGGGAAGCGGTAAAAAAATACGACCTCGTTTACAACGTGCGCACATCTAAGCGAGACTGGTTAGGTTGGGCGACCAATAATGAAAAAGCGGGAAGTAACGCTGATGAAGACAAAATAACCGACGTCCGGCTGAGACTTTTACCTAAAGACGGTGCGAAAGCTACAGCTTATACAACAAACAATACATTAGCTTTCTGGGATATAAACAACCCCAATGTAGGCTGCGAAACCTTTGACGGCGTGAAATGGGTCGCTTCCAAATCAGAAAGAGAAACGCCTGTAACCGATATCCGGTTTGGAATAGCGGGAATCAGCTATTCGGTTTATCCTCCCGACGCTTCAAATAATGGAAATACCGCTCAACCAATTCACGCGATTTGCTTAAAAGCGGAAGGTGAAATAGCGGAAAAATATGACCTGCACTATCGGGTTCAAACGTCGGGCTTAGGCTGGTTGGGTTGGGCAAAAAGCGAACAATCTGCCGGAACAAAAGGCGCGAAGCCAATCCACGCTATAGATGTTAAATTAACGCTAAAAGGTAAAACCGCGCCATCCCTCCCCGATGATCCACCGGCCTTTGTGGATTATACCGCTGTTGCCGTTTATGCCGAGGTTTATCGTAATGAGAACTCTGCTATCAAAGATTTCAAGCTTCACACAGAAGGCTTAGCGAATTTTGAAATAGAATGTAAAGGCTATTACGATGACGCGGCGCAGTTGGAAGCCATTGAAGTTTGTAAAACAGGCAAGGCGGCGGAATTGTTTGACCTGTTTTTTAGGTTACACTCGGCAGAGCATGGCTGGTTAGGCTGGACGAAAAACGACAAGGCCGGAATCATTGGCGGCAAACAGTTATTTACAGACATGGAATTCCGCTTGAAACCCAAAAGACAGATGACAGAAACAGTCAAACGCTTCAACAGACCGCCGGCATTTATCGACATGAATGAACTTTCTTTGCGCTGTGAAAAAA
>JAITUM010000042.1 GCA_031286305.1 Candidatus Fibrimonadaceae bacterium
CTCTACGCGGGGGTCGCGCAAATCTGAAAAAAATGAAATGGGGCTTTTCATGGAAAATTAGTCTGCCTATGGTAAAAATCAGCCTCTATTATAGAAAATTAAGATGCGTTTGCCCTGTGCGAAGGATACGCAAGAGCCTTCAAGCTGCTTTGCGACTATGCCGGATTGCTATCCCTTGTAGTTTCAGGAAAAGCCACTCCTCCCGCAACCGGACCAGCAGAACTCCACGCTTGGAACATAGTAAACCTCGACGGAATCTGCGCACATGTTGATGTAACATGGAATAGCACCACTCGTGGCAAAAGCGATACTTGCTACGATTACTTCAACTTAACAGATAACGACATATCCAAAGACCATACATGGAACAGATCGCTATTCCCCGCCTGCACTTCAGACAAAAACAACTACCATGCCCGAAACGGATTATGCCTCAACAGTCGCACCAATTTCAAAAACTACGTTGCAGAACGAGCAAAACGTGGGCAAAAGACCATCGCCTTTAAGCTAACCGGGCAGGAAAAAACAATGGAGCAGGTTATGAATGCAACACAAGAAGCATTGCAAAGCGTATTAAACGGCTATTCAGTGAATTTGCAATATAACCACAAAATTGGCACGGGAGTGATTAGGTTGGGTTGATGCTGTTGATAAAAGCTATTAAATTAGAACCTGATTTAGCAGAAGCGTATTATATTGGCTTATAATGGCAAACAAGATTATGATAAAGCAATATTTTTCTGCAAACAAGTTACATTCGGATAATCAATAATTATCCTACCATAAGGTTCCATATCAAAAACTCCAGAATATGTGCATTGATTGTAGCTCTCCGTACGGAAAATGTAGAAACCTATCTCTAGGCCAGAGAGGGTAGCCGCGCACGAAGTAGCGGCGAGGGAGAGACTCCCTTTCCGCTGGACATTTCGCTGGTGAACCGCCGAAGGTGGATACTTCTCCCTTTCCGCTGGACATTTGCTGAAGCTGGTATGCCGTATTTTTCAGTCTCAATACAAATATCCCCTAACTTCACTTTCTTCACGCTTTCTTCCTTCTATTTCTTCTCTCATCATTATCAACATATTTTAATTTAGCAATATGTTTATCAAAATCGGAAATAATTTTTTGCGTTTTATTGAATTCATTATATTCTTCAGTTGCTTTTTGTTCTGCTTGGGCTTTTGAAATTTTACCTTTGCTTTGCAGGATTTTAAATTTTCTGAAATTTAAAAATTCATTTACACTTTCGGCTAACTGTTGCATTGTAAAGGTATTTTCATTCTCAACTAAATCTTCAATATAATCGAAATAACCTGTTATCGCACGTTCTAAACGGCGAATTTGATTTTCTTGCAAATAATTTTTTGCAACAAGCGCATCTGATTTTAAAATTCTACCTTCGGGTGAATTTTTCCAAGTGGTTAAGCCCATATTTTCTTTATTTCGGTCGGCCTGTGCGTAAATAATCTCCGCTGCTGTTTGCCCCATAATAGCAAAATGAAATTTATTTTGCACCATCGCATAAAAATCTTTTGTCGTGGGCGAATTGCTATCGTAATCTATGCTACATTCTGCAAAAATATCTGTAATTTGCTGATAAATACGGCGTTCACTTGCGCGAATAGAGCGAATTCTTTCTAATAATTCACGAAAATAATCTTTACCAAAAGCGGTTTTGCCTTGTTTAAGTCGTTCATCATCTAAAACAAAGCCTTTAGTTATAAACTCTTTGAGCGTTTTGGTTGCCCAAATTCTAAATTGAGTTGCTTTTGCTGAATTTACACGGTAACCTACAGAAATAATCATATCAAGATTATAAAAATCAATCATTTCATTGACTTCACCTCGAAAACCACGATTTACGACTATTTCCATTTTGGAAACAGTCGTGTTTTCGTGCAATTCCCCCTCTTCAAAAATATTTTTCAAATGTTTGCTTATGGCAGGAATTTGTACTCCAAACAATGCAGCCATTGCTTTTTGGGTAAGCCATATCGTTTCATCTTTTACCACCACATCTATTTTCACATTTTCTTGTGGCGTGCTGTACATTAAAAATTTAAGCTCTTTGTTCATTTCTTACCCATTTTCAAATTTCTATTGGTTGAGGAGTCCGTATTTTTTAAAGACAAATACTGATAACCTAGCCTAGTAAGGTGTATCAGCGCAGGGGTCTTCACCCTTGAATTTTCATTGAATACCATATAAGGGGCAATATAGAAAACAAGAAAGCATCCACTTCTAGGCTAGAGAGGGTAGCCGCGCACGAAGTAGCGGCGAGGGAGAGCCTTCTCCCTTTCTTAACCTCACTTAGTATTTTCTACATTGTCCTTTATGAAAACTCTGTTTCGCCCTTCGCCGGTAATTGGTCGTCTTAACCAAGAAGACATAGCTTTGTTTTTCAAACTTTGGTTTGCCCTTACTTACAGCATAAATTGCAAACATAAAATTGTGCCTCCTTTTAAAAAGCCAGCGTATGAAGATAATGAAGGTGGTTATCCGTTTTTAGAAATAAGAAAAGAGTTGTGGAAGAATCCAGCTCTCATTGATGAATTTTTAGCCGAAGATGATACTGAACTTTCTTTTGATGAAAAAGCCATACTTGCTTCTTGGCGAACACATTTTATAAGCGATAATTTTATTGTTCTAAAATATTTTAAACAATATTCTGTATTCATGCCGTCTAGCAATCCTACAAGATTGTACGGCGTTTTAGGCATTAGCGATTCAATTGAAATGCAAATGCGTTGCGTATTGCCTCGCATGGTAGAAACAACATTGCTTCCATTTAAAGGTAAAATAATTTTTGATTCTCTAATGATAGTATCTGGCACTCAATTCAGCAATGAAGAGCAAGCGGCGTTCGTAAAAGATTATAAACGGATTAAAGCTGAAAGCGGGATAGTTGAATGCATAAATTCTCAAACGATGATATAATGGGCGTATCAGGCTCTTGTTTGCGCCACCAAATTGGGCTGCCGCTCACGGGCAGCGTCACAGGGGTAAGCATTCCCGGGCGGGAACGGAGTGCCTAGGTATTATTTGCTTGTAAGATACCAAAAAAAACATTGTTTTTAAGCAACTCCCTTCCCGCTGAACATTTCGCTGGTGGACATCCGCAGGATGGTTAATTTAGCCGTTTATTTGTGCAGTTACCCATACCCCACACCCCAT
>JAITUM010000045.1 GCA_031286305.1 Candidatus Fibrimonadaceae bacterium
ATCGCCGTCATATGTAGAGAAGCGAAGCAATCCGGTATTGGGGCTTTTTGGATTGCTTCGGGCTTTGCCCTACTAATGACGAAACTGTGTTTTATTCATCTATCTTAGTCCTACTTTAACACATTAGGATTTGCTTATCAAAAGCGACGTTAATATCTCTTTGTCTGCGACAATGCCTTTCAAATATTTGATTAATCATATCATCATCCGTCATTTTTTTGTAGAGTTTGAAAACGATCCATCTTTTAATATCATATGCAGAAAGCAGAGGTAAGTCTTTAAAGCAAAGTAACTTTTCTTTTAGGATAAAAGCTGACAGGAGCAAGTTAAGCGCAATTTGATGCTGCCATGCCGGCCATAAACGAGTTTGATATTGGTCCATTCCAAGCACCTGTTTGTTTTCTTTGATACAATGCTCTACAAAAAAGCGTTGTGCCTGCATGTAAGCGATTCCTTTTTCGGTGTATTGATCCAAATTGGCATTACTGAACGAATATTTGTATTCGTACTCTCCTTTCTCATCTACTGTTCGACGAATGACTAACAGACGTCGTAACATTCGATGCTTATCTTCGTCCCAAATATAGACGGTTCTGAAGTGATAATCTCCCTTCAATTTTCCTTTTGCCGTATTACGAACTACCAAATGCTGCCACTGAGATTCCGACAGTTCAGACATGTATTTATCTGCTCCGATACCTTTGGTAAGTGGTTGTTCTTTACTTGGTTTACGACCACGTTTGCTTTTTGCCGGTGGAATTCCTATCTCTGATTTTTCAAGATAAATTGTCAAATTGGAATGTATATCAAGCATATAAACATAACACATGTCTTCTATTGCTTCGGCAAATTCAATGCTGTTACCATAGTATCCATCTGCCCCTACATAATCAAACGAAACGCCCAACGACTGCTGATGGCGAATCATGTCAAGGCCTATTTTCCATTTCATCTTGAACTCCTGTTCCTCCTGCGGTATGCCTGCCTCTTCCATGCGTGCCGTATTGTCGCACCAGGATTGAGGCAAAAACAATCGGGCGTCTACCATCGAAGCAAAATCACCATTGCTCAAGGCGCCGAAAACGGCCACCTGCGAATTGGCAACTTTACCGACATTGCCACAATATTGGGGGGCGACGCCAACACTTTTTCCTCCTTTTTTTACCCAACCGCTCTCATCAATAATCAAGCCCGTAAGTTTCCGTTTGGGCAGAGTATGGCTAACATCTAACGCTACCCGGTCAATCAGCTTACGATGTTCCCACGGAGATTCACTGATAAAATGCTGCATTTGGTGATAATTGGCAGACATCTCCTCGCTGATGCGCTCTATGTTACACAATGCACTCATAAATATACCTTGACAATAGACTTTTGCCTTGTCATGAAAACGCTTGGTTGCACTCTTGAATATATCTTCATAATCGGATAGATATGCGTCAAGCCGGCTCATCATCGGCTGCAGGGATTTGCTGTATCCTCCGCTATTTTTAACTTGCGTCAACCATGCTATCTCCCTTCTTGACTGTTTCTCGACTAAATTCATGTTTTACAGTTATTTAGTCGGACAGTCCATTTTTCACGCACAAACTCGCGGCAGGCAAGCGGGCTATTATTTATTGATTCCAGTCCGATCGCTTTGACACAACCTGACCGGTAAGCGCCAAGACCGCATGTTTTCTTTTTCTTTACGCTTTTGGGAATACAGCCCGGATCAAAAGCGATAATACATGCGCAGACATTCTCCTTAATCAATGTCAGATGGAAGCCATGAAAGTTGAATTTACTTTCCCTGCTTTCTTGCATTGATTCTAAAGTTTTGTTCACATTTTCCGAAAGTGGTTGCAATTGTAAGAAGTTTATCTTACCTTTGATGCCCGAAAAGTAGACTAATGCGTTGATGATGAATTTCTTTCGACATTCCTTGAACGCATCGGGGAAACTGCCACATGCTAATATGCTGATTATTAGCAGTTTAAAGTTTGGATAATCGTTGCTTGTCATACCTTTAAAATTTGTAGAATAAATCTGTAAAGATACTGATAATCAATGTATTAACCAAACTTTTTAACGTTTATTTTTTGGCATTTTTCGTGTATTTTTAGTGCAATTTATGAAGAAAATCCACCTTCTTTTGGCGATAGAAAATCACTCTTTTAATAAAAAATGGGGCATGTATAAATTATCGAAATTATCGGATGAGCTGACAATAAAACACAATTCAAGTTCACAGTTCACTTGAAAAAAATGTACTGACTTCCTTTTGTAGGCGACGCATAAAACCCGTAACCTTCAACCTATAACACCGAACAGACCAAAAGCAGGCAACTTGGGTGAAAAAAATCCCGTATAGACATCCCCTATACCCTATACTCTACCCGATTATAGGGTGGAGGGGGACGTTCATAAATCTGTACTACATCTGGTGGATTACAGCGAACTATACGCTTTGACCGTTAACGGAGGTTTCTCCCAGTTCATGAGACCAACCTACGTATTTTTTCAGCAATTGATGATTTTGTAAATATCTTTCCTTACCTTTGAGACCTGTAAAGTTGATAAAGCAATATGCTTAGGTTTATAAATGATTTATACAACTATTTAGTTAATAGCAAATTAGCAAAATATTTTATAATGAACTATTGAATGTATTTGAATTTCTTAATGTGTTAAAGTAGGATTAGATATGTACGTATGAGATATTCCAACATTCGCGAAGAAGCGTTAAAGAACAAAGTAGCACAGGATTTTTTCGGTAAATTCGATTGTACTGAAATTATCAAGGATATTGACTTTGCCGTCAAGCAGATCACCCAATGTCAGTCGCAGGCTGACGGGGTGGTGCAAGCGACATACATCCTGTGGGCTGAAGCGAAAGCCGTTTCAACCGACATCATTGTGATGCTTGCACAATTAGCGCTGACCATCGGTAAAGCGCGTATTTTTGACAAAATATTACCGCCTCCTTTTTTGGGTTGCTTCGATTGTGAAAAAATCGCATTTGTACCATACGCCGACATTCAAGATATATTCTATCAAAATGATTTCAATTGGAAAGTAGCGCCTTCCGACCGTGAAACACGTGAGTTTAAGCAGGTATGCGAACAAATACAAAAAACGCTCGACAGCCGCGTGCCGTGGGAGACCTATCTGTTTGATTTTGAAAAGGACGAAAAGGAGTTGAAACGATTTATCAGACAAAACTTCATCGCAGGGAAAA
>JAITUM010000099.1 GCA_031286305.1 Candidatus Fibrimonadaceae bacterium
CCGATTACCAACGATGTTTGCGAAATTGAAATGCTTAAAACAGGCGCTATAGACGCCTTTATATACGATGCTCCGGTATCCTATTCCTACAAGCAACACGATTTTATCCGTATTCGGGAAATGTTCCCAATTGTATATACACCGGTTTCACTAACAGCCGTAAACGCGGAACTTCAACCGATTATATCGGTTATGAATAAATTTATTTCTGCCGGCGGAATTGACATATTAGATAAATTATACAGCGAAGGCAGCGAACAATATATAAAATATTTACTTAACACGCTCTATACCAAAGAGGAAAAAGCATATTTAGACAGCCTTGCCTCTACAGGTTCTAAAGTACGTATTGCTTTGGAGAACGACAATTATCCAATAATTTTTTACGATGAATACTCAAAAGAATTTAAGGGGATTGCTATAGACATCTTGGCGGAAATAAGTAAGCTAACCGGCATAGAATTTCAATCGGCAACTGATGAGCTGGCATGGTCTGAACTATTGAAAGGACTTATAGATGGTAATGTTTCTTTGGCTTCGCAATTAATATATTCAGAAGCACGGAAAGACCATTTTCTATGGAACGACAAACCCTATTTCACTTCGCGCTACGCGCTCTTGTCAAAATCCGATTTCCCCAATTTAAAAGCGCACCAAATAGTGCGAGCAAGGGTGGGCATTATAAGAACTTCTACTTACGAGCACATGTATAAAAGATGGTTTCCCGATAACAATAACATTAAAGAGTTTGATAACATGAACGAGATGCTAGATGCCCTTGAACAGAGTGAAATAGACCTGGCAATGGTATCGGAAAATGTACTTTTAGCCTTAACGCATCAACGTGAAAAAAGCGGGTTCAAAGTTAATTTGGCTTTCAGTTCGCCTTTGGAAAAATCATACTTCGGCTTTAATAAGAATGAAGCAGCATTACAAGGAATTTTCAACAAAGCCATGCCTTTTATAGATACCGAAACTATAGGAGACGCATGGGTAAACCGAATGTATGATTATTCGAGAAAGCTTGCTGAAGAACGTTCCATTTATTACGCTATATCCACTGTAATGCTCACGCTGGTGCTTATTTTTCTGGTATTCGTATATATCAGAGACAAAATAAAAAGCAAAACAATTATAGAGCAGCGTATAGCGCACGAAGATGCTGTAAGAGCCAGCAACGCCAAGTCTACTTTTTTAGCCACAATGAGCCACGAAATTCGCACACCCATGAACGGCATTATGGGTTTTGCGGAACTGGCAATGGATGGAACCTCAGAACCTAAAATCAAAGACTATCTAGGCAAAATTATAGATAGCACAAGATGGCTTTTGTGCATTATAAACGATATTCTTGATATTTCAAAGGTAGAATCCGGGAAAATGGAATTGGAAAGCGTGCCTTTTGATTTAAGTGATGTTATTTCGCGCTGCCAGTCCGTTATTCTGCCGAGCGTTAAGGAGAAGGGGCTTGATATGGTTTTTCATATTGAACCGCTAATCGGCAAAAAACTTGTAGGCGACTCTGTTCGGCTTCATCAGGTACTTATAAATCTCTTGTCTAATGCCGTGAAATTTACAAGCGCAGGAGCAATTAAGTTCACATCAAAAACAAAGAAGATAGATAATGGCAATGCAACGGTATACTTTGAAGTAAAAGATAGCGGTATAGGCATGAGTCCTGAGCAGATTAAAAAAATATTCGACCCCTTTACGCAAGCCGATTCAAGCACAACGCGCAACTATGGCGGCACCGGGCTTGGACTGGCTATAGTTAAAAAAATAGTGGAGTTGATGGGCGGAGAACTAACCGTAGAGAGTACGCTTGGCGCAGGCAGCACGTTCTATTTTGAAATCACCTTCCAAACAGTGGAAATATCCGGTGAAGTGCCAAACAGCAATGGCAACGGCAACTCAATTGAAAAACCATACTTTAACGGGTTGGTTCTAGTTTGCGATGATAATAAGATGAACCAACAAGTTGCTTATGAACATCTCGCTCGCGTGGGGCTTAACTCGGTTACGGCAAATAACGGAAAAGAAGCTTTTGAGATGGTTAAAAAACGCCGGCAAAAGGGTGAAAAAAACTTTGACTTAATTCTTATGGATATATTCATGCCGGTTATGGATGGCATTGAAGCAGCATCTAAAATAACCGCTCTGAACACCGGAACGCCCATAGTAGCAATGACAGCGAATGTGATGCTTAACGAGTTGGAAAATTACAGAAAAAACGGAATGCTTGACTATATAGGCAAACCTTTTACTTCGCAGGAATTGTGGCGTGTCTTGTTAAATTATCTAACACCTGTAAGCAGTTCGGCTGTGGATATGAACGAACAAGTGCGTGATACCGATAAATTGCTGAGAAAGTTACAGATTAATTTCGTTAGCAATAACCAAAGCGTATTTGCTAAAATTGTTAAAGCGATTGATGACGGTGATATAAAACTTGCGCATAGGTTAACGCATACCTTAAAAGGGAACGCAGGACAGCTTGGCGAAAGCAAATTGCAAGATATTGCAAGAGAGATTGAAGATTTGCTTAGAGTTGGAGCTTTGGTTCCTGAAAACAAGATGAATCTTTTGGAAAAAGAATTAAGGCAGGTATTGGATAAATTGCAACCGTTACTTGACGAGATCGCAAATTATGAAGCAAAATCATTAGATGCAGAGCAGGCATTGGCTTTGTTTGAAAAAGTAAAACCAATGATTGAAAACATAAATCCCGAAGTGGAACTTTTTCTTGATGATATTCGCGCTGTTCCGGGAACAGAAAAATTGACACGTCATATAAAAGATTTTGAATTTGAATTTGCAGCAAAGGAACTTGCCGAATTGAAGGCAAAAATTTCTGATGCATTGACTTTGGAAAAACATGAAAAATAGGAGAAATCATGGTTGTACGAAATAAAAAAGAACACAGTGTGTTGATTGTAGATGACGAAGGCTCCAACATCATGGCGCTAACGCACATCTTGGGCTCTGAATACGTTATTTATGCGGCGAGCAACGGAACACAAGCCATCAAGGCGGTGGGAAAACATTTGCCGGACGTTATCTTGCTCGATATCATTATGCCAGACATGGATGGATATGATGTGATTTCCGAGTTGAAAATTTCCGATGTGACGCGAAATATACCCGTTATTTTTATCACGGGTTTGAGCAACGTTGGAGACGAAGAAAAAGGTCTCGCTTTGGGTGCTGCAGACTACATAGCAAAACCTTTCTCTCCCGCTATAGTTAAGCTGCGAGTTAAAAATCAAATAAAAATGCTTGAGCAGTTCCGCGTGATTGAACGGCTCGGCTTAACCGATCAGCTGACCGGCCTGCCCAACAGAAGAAGTTTTGACAACCAGCTGAATCAAGAGTGGGGTAGAGCACTGCGAGAACAATCGTACCTAAGTATTTTGGTAATAGACGCAGACAGTTTTAAAAACTACAATGATTCTTTTGGTCATCAGCAAGGTGATGTTGCGTTGAAATCCATAGCGCAAGCCATTTCTCAAACACTCAAGCGTTCCACTGATTTTGTTGCGCGCTGGGGTGGCGAGGAGTTTATTGTGCTGCTGCCGAGTGCCAAATCCGAAGATGCATTCAATATCGCAGAGCGGATACGTCAAAGCGTTGAAGATATGGTAATCCCATGCCCAGAAGGGATGGGCGCGTCAAAGATAACCATAAGTCTTGGCCTCAACTCACCGGAGTGCATCCGTGATACCACAATCCATAAATTTATTGCCGGAGCTGATGCTGCGCTTTACGAAGCCAAAGCGCAAGGCAGAAATAGAGTTTGCATACATTCCCCATCTAATGAAGAGAAGAATTAGACTATGAACGTTATCAGAATTTTGTTCTTATGCTTGATATTGCTAGGTTGCAAAAAAAATACCGAACAATATTCCGAAGCGTTTTTTAAATCTTACAAGGATATTCCCGGCGTAACCGCCGAGGAAATAGCGGCAATTGAGGCACTCAGGGAAACAGTTGCTTCCTTTAATTATTCCATGATGCCTTACACAGAAGCTTTTCTGGACAGAAACGGTGAAATAAGGGGATTTACCGCGCTAAACTGTGAATGGCTCACTGAATTGTTCGGAATTCCATTTATTCCCAAACTTGTCACATGGCAGGAATTGGTTGATGGGTTTAGTAATGGAGAAGTGGACTTTACCGGTACTATGGCTCCCACCGAAGAGCGCAAGAAAACCTACTTTATGACCGATGCTATTGCCCGGCGTAGTGCAAAGAAAATGCGGCTTCCGGGCAGCGAACCCCTTTCGGAAATTAGGAAAACACGCCTGCCTCGGTATGCGTTTCTTGCTGGAGGAGTTCTTCTTCAAAGGTCTTCAACATTTATTAACGAAGAATTTGAGCTTGTTATTGTAAATGATTATCGGGACACATATGAACTTTTTTTGTCGGGAGAAGTAGATGCTCTTTTTGCCGAGGGGCCGGCGGAGGCGCTTTTTGATGCTTTTGGTGGTGTTGAAGTATCGGATATTTTACCGCTTTTATATCTTCCCGTTTCTCTTATGACAACAAAACCCGAATTTAAGCCAATTATCTCTGTTGTGCAAAAAGCCCTTGATAATGGAGCCGGCCGCTTTCTCGGAAAATTATACAATCAGGGTTATAAGGAATATTTAAGCCATAAACTGTTCTTGCAATTTACCGAAGAAGAGGTGGAATATATAAACAACAATCCGATAATACCCTTTGCGGTGGAATCCGATAATTATCCGGTCAGTTTTTTTAATGTGCGTGAAAATGAATGGCAGGGTATTTGTTTTGACATTGTTAAAGAAGTGGAATTACTTACCAGGCTTAAATTTGAAATAATTAATGACGAGAAGGCAAAATGGTCCGAACTGCTTGGAAAACTTGAAAGCGGAGAGGCTTTTATTATTACTGAATTGTTTCGCTCGCCGGAAAGGGAAAAAAAATTTTTATGGACGGAAATTCCTTATCTAAATGATTATTCTGCGCTTTTGTCCAAATCTGACTTTCCCGATATCAGCATACATGATGTATTATCCTTGAAAGTGGGATTAACCAAAGGTATTATTCACACCGATTTGTTTAATATGTGGTTTCCGGATCACACAAACATAGTAGAATTCAACAGTTCAAACGATGCTTTACAAGCTCTTGTCCGAGGTGAAGTAGACCTGGTTATGAACAAAAACAATCTTCTTTTTCACTTAACTCATTATCAGGAACTTTCCGGTTTTAAGGCAAATATTGTATTTGATAACAATTTAGAATCCGTATTTGGACTTAATAAAGATCAAGTTATATTACGTTCCATTATGGATAAAACTATTGCTTTGATTAACATAGAAGCTATTTCCGGGCAATGGCTACGCAAAACTTACGATTACCGCCTGGCACTGGCGCAAGCACAGAAACCATGGTTATTCGGTGCAATTGCTCTGTCTTTGATTATTATTGCTCTTGTATCTACCTTGCTTATGACAAGCCGCAATACCGGAAAACAATTAGACAGACTTGTGCGAGAACGAACAGCCGAACTTGAAATAGCCAATAAAACTGCGGAATCTGCCAATCAGGCTAAATCAGCTTTCCTTGCCACAATGAGCCACGAAATTCGCACGCCCATGAACAGCATTATGGGTTTTGCGGAACTTGCACTGGACAGTAATTCCCAGTCTCAAATCAAGGAATATTTGGAGAAAATCAAGGATGGCACAAAATGGCTTTTGAATATTATAAACGATATTTTAGATATTTCAAAAATAGAATCCGGAAAAATGGAACTTGAAAACATTCCTTTTGATTTGCACGATGTTATTTCGCGCTGCAAGTCTGTTATTTTGCCAAGCATCACAGATAAAAAACTCAACTTCAAGGTTCATAATGAACTTCCGACCGGAAAAAAAATGCTCGGCGATCCTGTTCGGCTTTACCAGGTGCTTATCAATCTTTTATCTAATGCGGTAAAGTTTACTGATACCGGAACAATAAGTTTTTCATCTGCGGTGAAAAGAATTGGCAATAACAATATGACCATATATTTTGAAGTCCAAGACAGCGGCATTGGCATGAATGCTGAACAGATTGGAAAAATATTTAAGCCTTTTACCCAAGCGGATTCAAGCACAACGCGCAATTATGGCGGCACAGGGCTTGGGCTTAGCATAACTAAAAATATAGTAGAAATGATGGGTGATAAATTAAAAGTGGAAAGCACTCCGGGTAAGGGTAGTGTATTCAGTTTTGAAGTTAACTTTGAAACAATAGAAGCATCCGGAGATGATTCTGAAAAAAAATACAAGCCTATTAAGAAACCGCACTTTGAAGGGTTTGTTTTAGTTTGCGATGATAATCTGATGAACCGGCAAGTTGCGTGTGAGCATCTCTCTCGCGTGGGGCTTAGAACTGTGGTGGCAAGTAACGGCAAAGAAGCTGTGGATATAGTTGGTGAGCGAGCACAAAGCGGTGAAAAACCCTTTGACTTAATTCTTATGGATATATTCATGCCAATTATGGACGGCACTGAAACCGCTAAGAGAATAACAGCTCTGAACACGGGAACACCCATAGTTGCAATGACAGCTAATGTGATGGTTGACGAACTGGAAAATTACCGAAAGCACGGAATGCTTGATTATGTAGGCAAACCTTTCACATCGCAGGAACTGTGGCACATTTTATTAAAATATATTGAGCCGGCAAGGATAATAGACAGTGATAAACAGATGGAAGATGAGTTGCAAGAGAAACTGCAAATCAGTTTTGTTAAAAACAGTCAAAATTTATATGCTGATATTGTCAAGGCAATTGATGCTGAGGATATGAAACTGGCACACAGGCTTGTGCACACTTTAAGGGGAAATGCAGGGCAGATTTACAAAACGAAACTTCAAAATATTGCCGCAGAAGTTGAAGGTGTTCTTAAAAAAGGAATGCCGGCTTCGAGTGATAAAATGGAGCTGCTCAAAATTGAATTAACTCAGGTTTTAGAAGAATTGAAGGTAAAAAATAACACTATTGGAGGCGCATAATGAAAACTAGAGTTAAAATAATTGTTTTCCTAAGTACCATGATTTTTGTGGTTTCTTGCATTCTTGTATTTTTTATGTTTTTAAATACAAAAGAGATGCAGCGAAGAGGTAAATCCACGCTAAGAAATTTGGAGCTTGATGCTGAAAGTAAAGTTAGGCAAGAATTGCAGAGTTTAGTAAGTAATGTTAGCAATTATGTACTTGTTTTAGAAGCGGAAATTGACAGAAACATGTACAATGCGGCACGAGTTCTTTATGAGCTTGACAGATTGTCAAAAGGTACGCTCACCGTAAAAGACTTGGAGCGCGTTAAACAAGAAACCGGCATGTCCGATTTATATTTGGGAGACCTAAACGGAGTTTTCACCGTAAGCACGGAACCGGAATCCATAGGCATGTCGCTCTTTGATATTTGGGAAGGTTACCGGATGCTGGTCACCGGAGAATCCGATCACCTTCCGTCGGATTTAAAGGTCAAAGCGGAGACCGGTGAAATTTTTAAGTTTACCGCTATTCCACGTGCGAATAATCTCGGAGTTTTGGAGTCTGCTCTTGCCGCAAACATTGTTGAAGATTATTTACAGCGTTTTATCGAAAACAATGTAGGCATACGCACCATGAATTTATTCGACAAAGACTTGATGACTTTAACAAGCAACAGTGCTGAAAATGCAATGGCTATTTATACCAAGAGCAAAAAAGTGCCTCAGGGAAGTTCGGAGATAGATGCTTTTTTCAACGGTTCCACAGAAATGAAAATCACTATGGGAAGAGAGAATGCTCAAATTTATTACCCCGTAATAGACAAAGGCAGGGTTCGTTATGTGCTTTTTATAGATCTTGATGTTACAAGCTATTTTGCCATGCAAAAATTGGTTGAAAATTCTACTACGGAATTGATTCGGGAAAATGCTTATCTCAGCATAATTTCTTTGGGAACGGTTCTTGCCACTCTCCTGATTTTTACAATCCTTATTTCGTTCGTAATAAGCAAGCTTGTGAAGAAGCTAGAAGAAGCAATGGAGTCTGCAAAAGCGGCAAATCAAGCCAAATCTGTTTTTCTATCTACAGTGAGCCACGAAATTCGCACGCCCATGAACGGTATTATGGGTTTTGCAGAACTCGCAAAAGATAGCAGTTCCATACCGCGAATAAGGCATTATTTAACAAAAATTACAGATAGCACAAAATGGTTATTGCAAATTATAAACGATATTTTAGATATTTCAAAAATAGAGTCCGGCAAAATGGAACTGGAAAAAGTTTCCTTTGACCTGCGCGATGTTATTTCGCGTTGTCAGTCCGTTATTTTGCCGAGTATCAAAGACAAGAATCTTGATTTCAAAGTTATCGAGGGGATTCCAGCCGATAAAAAACTGCGCGGAGATACGGTGAGGCTTTACCAAACGCTTATAAATCTCTTGTCTAATGCGGTTAAATTTACAGAAGCCGGAACAATCAAACTTTCGTCTTCAATAAAAAATTCCAATAATGGCAACATGACAGTGTGCTTTGAAGTGAAAGACACCGGTATTGGCATGGATTCCGAGCAGATTAAAAAAATATTTGAACCCTTCACTCAAGCGGATTCAGGCTCAACGCGCAGTTATGAGGGTACAGGGCTTGGGCTTAGCATAACTAAAAAAATAGTGGAAATGATGGGTGGTAAATTAAAAGTGGAAAGCACACCCGGCGAGGGCAGCGCATTCAGTTTTGAAATTACTTTTGAAGCAGCAGACGCATCCGATGAATTTGATAACAGAGATTATAAACTTATTGAAAGACCGCAATTCAGCGGTTTGGTTTTGGTTTGTGATGACAATCAGCTGAATCAGATGGTTGCTCGCGAACATCTTGTGCGCGTGGGTCTTGAAGTTGTAGTGGCTGAGAACGGAGAAGAAGGTGTAAAAAGAGTTGAAGAACGCATAGAAAAAGGCGAAGAACCCTTTGACTTAGTTCTTATGGATATATTCATGCCGGTAATGGACGGGATTGAAGCTGCAACAAAAATAATCGCTCTCAACACGGGAACCTCCATAGTTGCAATGACAGCCAATGTGATGACTGATGAACTGGAAAATTACAGAAAGCATGGAATGCATGATTATGTAGCCAAACCTTTCACACCGCAAGAGCTGTGGCAAGTTTTGCTAAAATATCTCAAACCCGTGGGGTGTTTGAGCATTGCAAACGATGAACAGGATTACGACGAACTGCAAATAAAGCTGAAAATCAATTTTGCCAAAAGCAGCCAAAATTTATATTCCGGTATTATTGAAGCGATTGATTTAGGTGATATAAAGCTTGCGCATAGATTAGTGCATGCTCTAAAAGGAAACGCAGGGCAGATTGGAAAAATCGAATTACAAAATATAGCCATAGAGGTTGAAAGCTTGCTTAAAAAAGGTGACACGGTTTCTGATAAAAAAATGAATCAACTGAAAAATGAATTAAGGCGAGTTTTGGAAGAACTGCAACCGCTACTCAATGAACACGAAACACGGTGTGAAGCAGAATTGTTGAATGCCAAGCAAGTTTCAGATATGCTTGAGAAAATAGAACTCATGCTTGAAAATATAAACCCTGAAGTTGTGAATTTACTTGATGATATTCGCACTATTCCGGGTACGGAAGATTTAGTGAACCAGATTGAAAATTATGAATTTGAATCTGCGGCAAAAACATTAACCAAACTAAAGAAGAGGATACTTGGATGAAATTACTTTTCGCAATAATATTGTCAGTGCTGCTTTTAAGTTGCAGTGACAATGAAAAGCAGTCTTATGAGCTGCCGGTTTTTTCCTCATTCCGAGATATTCCCGGAGTTACGGAAGATGAAATCAAAGCCATTGAAGCACTTCAAAAGCAAGAGCAAATCTTTACTGTCGGAATGATTCCGGGTACAGAGGCATTTGTGAAAGAAGATGGTCAAATCGGTGGATATACTCCCTTGCTCTGCGACTGGCTGTCCACCTTATTTGGTCTTCGGTTTCAAGCTGCTCTTTATGAATGGGGCGATTTGGTTGAAAAGGTAACTTCCGGCGAAGTTCATTTTACAGGTGAAATGACCGCTACAGATGAGCGTCGTAAAATTTATCATATGAGCGACCCTATCGCTAACCGCATGATAAAAATTATGCGACTTGAAGGTAGCATGGAACTTTCGGAAATTGCTCAAACTCGCGCTTTGAGGTATGCTTTTTTGGAGGGCACAACCACCGTTGACGATGTTTCCGAGCACCTTAAACCCGGCAGCTATGAGTCTGTGCATGTCAATGATTACGATGCAGTTTATAGTTTGCTGAAAGCCGGAACTATTGATGCTTTTATTTCAGAAAATACCGATGAAGCAGCCTTCGATGCCCATGGCGGTGTAGTTGCCACAAACTTTGTTCCGCTGGTTTTCGGACCGGTTTCCCTAACTACCGGCATTCCAGAGCTAGCTCCCATTATTTCAATTCTAACAAAGGCGCTGAGAAACAACGGTATTGAACATCTCACTAAATTATACAATCTCGGATACAATCATTATTTAACAAATAAATTACAGCGGTGGCTTACCGAAGAAGAACGTGAATATATAAAAAATAATCCTGTTATAAAAATAGGAGCACTATATTATAATTATCCTATAGACTTTTATAACGAATATGAAAAAGAATGGCAAGGAATAATGTTCGACTTGCTGGAGGAAGTGTCGGTACTTACCGGCTTATCTTTTAAAGTGGCTACCGATGTAAGTATGGAGCAGTCTGATTTAATCCGTGAGCTGGAGCAGGGGAAAGTGTCGTTTATTTCGGAGTTGACTCGTATGCCGGAGATGGAAGGCCGTTTCTTATGGTCGCAAAGGGCAAAATTGCAAGACGATTACTTACTCGTTTCAAAATCAGGTTTACCGAATCTTAAAGTCAATGATATTTTGAATATAAAGGTGGGGTTAATTAAAGATCATTTGCATACGGCAATGTTTCACAAATGGTTCCCGGATCATGCGTATGCAATGGAATATGAAAACCTTGAGCGTGCGCTGGGAGCTTTGCAGAACGATGAGGTGGATGTTCTGATGAGCAGTATGCTTCAGTTTCTTGCCATAGTAAATTATCAGGAACATGCGGGATATAAAGTCAACTTTGTGTTTGGTTTGACTTATGATGTGCTTTCAGGATTTAATAAGGATGAGGCTATTTTGCTATCCATTATAGATAAAGCGCTTGGCTTGGTTGATGTTTACAGAATTTCAGAATATTGGTTGCGCATGAATTATGATTATCGAGCAAAATTGCTGCAGGCGCAACGTCCATTGCTCTTTGGCGCAGTCGGTTTGTCTTTAATTATTCTTGTTCTGGTATCCGTTCTTTTTGTAAGAAGCCGCAATGTGGGAAAAAATTTGGAAAAACAAGTTAGGCTACGAACAAACGAATTGCACTCGCAAACAATGAAATATAAAGCTATGGAAGAAGAGGCGCGCGCTGCTTCACGCTCAAAATCGGCTTTTTTAGCAACCATGAGCCACGAAATTCGCACACCTATGAACAGTATTATGGGTTTTGCAGAGCTTGCAATAGACAGTAATTCCGTGCTTCAAGTCAAAGGTTACTTGGAAAAAATCACAGACAATACAAAATGGCTTTTGCATATTATAAACGATATTTTGGATATTTCAAAAATAGAATCCGGAAAAATGGAGCTTGAAAAAACACCTTTCGATCTACGAGATATTATTTCGCGTTGCCAGTTGGTTACTTTGCCAAGCATTAAAGATAAAGGGCTTGAATTAAAAATTAATCTAGAACCACCGGTCGGCAAAAAATTGATAGGCGATCCGGTTCGGCTTTATCAGGCGCTTTTAAATATTTTGTCTAACGCTGTGAAATTTACAAACATGGGAGTAATTAATTTTTCATCGCTTGTAAAAAAAATAGATAACGATAGCGTTGTTATATATTTTGGTATAGAAGATACCGGCATAGGCATGAACGAGGAACAAATTGAAAAAATCTTTGCCCCCTTTACACAGGCCGATTCCAGCACAACGCGCAACTACGGCGGTACCGGGCTTGGGCTTAGCATAACTAAAAACATTGTGGAACTGATGGGCGGGCAACTTACAGTAAAAAGCACACCGGAAGTCGGAAGTACATTTTATTTTGAGGTTAAATTTAATACAATAGATGCAGCCGATGATACAGCCGACAATGCAAGTTTCAATATTGTTGAAAAACCATATTTCAATGGCTTTGTTTTAGTTTGCGATGATAACCAAATGAACCAGCAGGTTGCCTACGAGCACCTTGCTCGCGTAGGCATTAAAGCAGTAACAGCAGATAATGGGCAAATAGGTTTGGATATGGTTAGAGAACGCCAAGAAAAGGGTGAAAAACCCTTCGACTTGATTCTTATGGATATATTCATGCCGGTTATGGATGGCATTGAAGCTGCCTCTAAAATAACCGCCCTCAACACGGGAACACCTATAGTGGCAATGACAGCAAACATAATGCTTAACGAGGTGGAGAACTACAAGAAAAACGGAATGCTCGACTATATCGGCAAACCTTTTACATCGCAGGAATTGTGGCGTGTTTTGTTAAATTACCTAAAGCCTGTAGGCAGTTCAATTGTAAAGGCAAACGAACAGTCAGAAGCCGACGATAGCTTGCGGTGGAAGTTGCAAGTTAATTTTGTTAGAAAAAATCAAAACTTACACGATAATATTCTTGAAGCTATGCATAAAGGCGATATAAAATTAGCACACAGATTATTACATACTTTAAAAGGAAACGCAGGGATGATTGGAGCAAATAGATTGCGAGAGTTAGCTGCAGAACTTGAAGATTCACTTAAAGATGGGGAGCTGCCTCAAGATAAGCTGTTTGGCAATAAAATAAACGCGCTCAAAAATGAATTAACCTTGGTTTTGGAAGAGTTGGAACCCCTGCTTGTTGACGACAAGCAAATGGATGAAGCACAACCTATCAACACCGAAAAAACATTGGCGTTGTTTGAAGAATTAGAAGTTATGTTCGAAAATATAAATCCTGAAGTTGTGAATTTGCTTGACGATATTCGTGCCATTCCGGGTACAGAAAAAATGGTAAGCCATATTGAAAACTACGATTTTGAATCTGCGGCAGTAGTGCTGGCAGAATTAAAGAAAGAACTGGAGGAAAATCATGGATAAGAAAAAAAATAGCATCCTCATTGTTGACGATGAAAACTCAAACATCATAGCGCTCACTCATATATTGAGCGCCGAATATACCATCTTTGCCGCAAAAAACGGGCAAGCAGCCATTAGTGCCGCAGAAAAATATTTGCCGGATATTATTTTGCTGGATATTATTATGCCGGAAATGAGCGGTTATGAAGTGATTAACTTATTGAAAAAAAATAATAAGACCCAAAACATTCCGGTTATTTTTATCTCAGGACTCAGCGATGCCGATAACGAAAAAAAAGGCCTCGCTTTAGGAGCGGTAGACTATATAGCCAAACCCTTCAGTGCTACGCTTGTAAAACTTAGAGTTTTAAATCAAATAAAATTAATTGAACAATTCCGTTTAAAAGAATATGATATAATGAAGTATAAACTTTTGAACGATGCATTGAGCATTGGTTTGTGGGATATGGATGTTATAGACGGAGATCCGGTAAACCCCCAAAATAAGTTCACATGGTCGCAGGAATTCCGGCAAATGCTGGGTTTTACCGATGAGAATGATTTTCCCAATATACTTCAAAGTTGGAGCGACCAACTGCACCCCGAAGACAAAGAGCGCACGCTTGAAGCTTTTGCTGCGCATATAAACGACTGCACCGGAAAAACATCTTACGATATTGAATATCGTCTTATGATGAAAGGCGGCGAAATCCGATATTTTCAAGCCTTAGGGACCACACGCAGAGATAGCGATGGCACCCCTATCAAAGTTGCCGGCGCGCTGATGGACATTACCGAAAAAAGGCAAATGATTGAAAAGGTTAAGGCAGAAGCAAAAAAAAGAGCCGAGGTAGAAATGACCAGCAAGGCAAAATCTACCTTTTTGGCAAATATGAGCCACGAAATTCGCACGCCAATGAACGCTATTTTAGGCATCACCGAAATAATGAGGCTAAACAAATCTCTCCCTGCAGATATTAAAGAAGGTTTGGGTAAAATACACGATTCTTGCGGTTTGCTGCTTGGAATTATTAATGATATACTGGACTTTTCTAAAGTGGAAGCCGGCAAGCTGGATATAATGCCCGAAGAATATGAAACAGCAAGCTTGATAAACGATTCCGTGCAATTGAACATAATGAAGATTGAAAACAAACCCATTGAATTTGAACTTAAAATTGATGAAAAACTTCCGGCAAAACTGATTGGAGATCAGCTTCGCATCAAGCAGGTTTTAAACAATTTGCTCTCAAACGCATTCAAGTATACGGATGCCGGCAAGGTTACGTTAACGGCTACTTGCGAGGCAGGCGAAGACGGACCGGTACTTGCTTTGAGCGTGCAAGACACAGGGTACGGCATGAGCAAAAAACAAGTGAACAAACTGTTTGATGAGTATTCCCGCTTTAATAACGAAAGCGGACGCACCATTGAAGGAACAGGGCTGGGTCTTGCTATCACGCAGCGTTTGATAAAACTTATGAATGCTGATATTCATGTGGAAAGCGAGCCGGGTAAAGGTTCATTATTTACGGTACAATTACCGCAAGGCACGGTAGACAGCGAAGTGCTGGGTAAAGATTTGGTAGAAAACTTGCAGCAATTCCGTTCGCATAACATACAAGGCAGAAAAAAAGCCAAAATTACACGCGATCCAATGCCTTATGGAAGCGTTTTAGTTGTTGACGATGTGGAAACAAACTTGTATGTTTCCGAGGGACTTATGAAACCTTACGAGTTGCAAATTGATACTGTTTTGAGCGGTTTTGAGGCCATTGATAAAATTAAAAACGGCAAAGTTTACGATATTATATTTATGGATCATATGATGCCGAAAATGGATGGTATGGAAACTACAAAACGACTGCGTGATTTAGGGTACACAAGCCCCATTGTTGCGTTAACGGCTAATGCAGTGGTAGGCCAGGCAGATATATTTTTGCAGAATGGCTTTGACGATTTTATTTCCAAACCTATAGACATATATCGCTTGAACTCTATTTTGAATAAATTGATACGCGATAAACAACCTGCTGATGTTATTGAAACCGCTCGCAAACAGATGAACAAAACGGAAACAGACAGCGACCAACCGCAGATCAGCTCGCTTTTATTGGCTTCTTTTAACAGAGATGCTAATAAAACCGTGACTGTGCTGGAAGAATTGCTGCCAAAAAAAGTGTTTGGCGGCGAAGAATTGCGCAAGATAATAATCTCTGTTCATGGCATTAAAAGCGCGCTCAGAAATATCAGAGAAATAGAACTTTCCGAAGCGGCATACCAATTGGAACAGGCCGGGCGAGAGCAAAATATTGAATTGATGAAATCTTCTGCAGCTGATTTTCTGAAAGATTTGCGGGCACTGCTCGAAAGGCTTAAACCGGAAAATAATGACAGCACAGATGAAGATCTTGAGGGTCTGCGCAGCAAACTCCTAACTATAAAGAACTATTGCGCGGATTATAACAGAAAAGAGGCTTTGATTCTTTTGGAGGAGATAAAAAAACAATGTTCAAAAGAAACACGAATAATTTTGGAAAAAGTTTCGGAATTAGTGCAACACAGCGAGTTTGATAAAGCCGAAAGCAAAATTGCTTCGTATGTAGATAATTTGTCTTCGGTCACTCCGGCGCCGGTTGCTTCAGCGCCGGTTGCTCCGGCACCGATTGCTCCGGCACCGGCACCAGCACCAGCTGTTCCGGCTATTTCGGTTAGCGCAATGGAAATTCCCGGGCTGGATATATCCCAGGGGCTTGACCGGTATGATGGAGATGAGAAAGTGTATTTGAAAATTTTGCGTTCATACGCTGCTAATGTCCGTTCCTTGTTAAATTCAATAGAAGTTGTGGACGAGGCTGAACTCAATAGATATGAAATTACTGTTCATGGAATTAAAGGAGCAAGTTTTGATATTTTTGCCGATCAAATAGGCGAAAGTGCCAGCAACCTTGAAAAAGCGGCTGTTAGAGGTGATTTGAGCTATATAAATGAACATAATCAGCCTTTTATTGAAACTGCACGGAAACTTATTTATTATATTGATGATATGCTTGCAGCTATAGATGCACAAAACCCGAAACCCAAAAAGGATAAGCCTGATGATAAGGCTTTGGCAAAACTTCTTGCCGCCTGCAAAGTTTATGATTCGGATGAAGTTGATGCAGCAATGGTAGAAATAGAAGCTTATCAATATGAGTCTGATGGTGGCCTTGCAGAATGGCTCAAAGAGAATGTAGTTCTGATGAACTTTTCACAAATCGCGGAAAAACTCTCCAATAAATAGGATAAAATTTCATGGAGAGGTTTCAAAAGAAGATTATTGCGGTTGACGATGTCAACTTCTTTTTGCTGTCAATAACGCAAAAGCTTCAAGACCATTATAAAGTTTATCCGGCGCAATCGGCTGAAGTTTTGTTTGAAATTCTTAAAACCATCAAACCCGATTTGATATTATTGGATATAAATATGGTAGGAATCAACGGCTTTGAAACTATTGAAAGATTAAAATCTAATCCTCAATTTGTTGACATACCGGTTATTTTTCTCTCATCTAGAAACGATAACAGCGATATACTTAATGCTTTTAGTTTGGGTGCTGTTGATTTTTTAACCAAACCTTTTTCAACTGAAAAATTGTTATCAAAAATTGAAAAACAATTTGACCTTAATCTTTTAGAAAAAAACAAACCTGTAATTCTCGCTGTTGATGACTGCCCTAGTATATTGAAATCAGTGAATCAAACACTGCGCAAACGTTACAAAGTGTATACGCTTTCGGAACCGGAAAAAACAGAGGTTTTTCTAAGTACAATAACCCCGGATTTATTTTTGTTGGATTTTAAAATGCCTATACTAAACGGATTTGAACTTGTTTCCATTATAAGAGATCATCCGGCTCACGAAACGACTCCGGTCATTTTTCTAACCTCTGAGGCAACGGTTGATAATATATCTGCAGCTATTCATTATAACTGTGACTTTGCGGTAAAACCGATCGACAAAGTTGTGCTGCATAAAAAAATAGCAAAACATTTAGCGGATTTTATGTTCAGTAACATTTATGACAGGATTTGATTTTATGGAAAGAACTCTTAAAAAAATTATTGCGGTTGATGATGTCAATTTCTTTTTGCTATCAATAAAACAAAAGCTTCAAGACCACTATAAGATTTATTCGGCGCAGTCGGCTGAAAATCTGTTTGAAATCCTTCAGATTATCAAACCGGATTTGATATTGCTGGATATAAATATGGATGGAGTCGATGGTTTTGCAACTATTGAGAAGCTGAAATCCGATGCGCAATTTGTTGACATACCGGTTATCTTTCTAACGTCCAGAAGCGCTAGAGAAGACATATTCAACGCTTTTAGTTTAGGTGCTGTTGGTTTTTTAACCAAACCTTTTTCAACTGAAAAATTACTGATTAACATTGAAAAACAGTTGGACTCCGAACTTTTAGAGGCTAACAAATCGGTAATTCTCGCTATTGATGATTGCCCCAGCATATTAAAATCTATTAATCATGCCTTAAACAAACGATACAAAGTGCACACGCTTTTGGAGCCGGAAAAAATGGAGGAGATTTTGAAAACAATAACTCCAGATTTATTTTTATTAGATTATAAAATGCCTGTATTAAATGGATTTGAGCTTGTTCCCATAATACGGAGTCTTCCTGCTCATGAAGCAACTCCGATTATTTTTCTAACATCTGAGGCAACGGTTGATAATATATCAGCAGCCATTCATTATAACTGTGATTTTGCGGTAAAGCCGGTTAACAAGGTTGTGCTGCACAAGAAAATAGCAAAACAATTAGCAAATTTCATGATGCGACAGCACATGGAAGAAGACCTAAGGAGTGCATTATGCAAAAACTAATATTTATCGTAGATGACAATGATGCCAATTTAACAATGGCAGCATCGGCATTAGAGGCGAAATTCCAAGTGTTGACCATGCCGTCAGCAGAAAAGATGTTTTCTCTTTTGGAGAAAAAACGACCGGACCTGATTTTGCTGGATGTCGAAATGCCGGGAATGAGCGGGTTCAATGCGATGAAGCAACTAAGAGCCAACAAGTTGTATGCGCAAATTCCTGTTATATTTCTAACCAGCTTAACGGACGTTGCAAACGAAGCTTATGGCATTGAACTGGGAGCTGTGGACTTCATCACAAAACCTTTTTCAGAAGCGGTGCTGCTGAATCGCATTAAAAACCATCTGAGCATTGACGAGCTGATTCGCAAACGCACAGAGCAGCTTGTGCGTTTAAAAAACGGCATTGTATATACACTGGCAGACCTTGTGGAAGACCGTGATAAATGCACCGGCGGGCATATTGACCGCACGGCAGTATATATGAGGATATTAATTGATGCCATGTTGGAGCAAGGATTATATTACGATGAGATGTGTGATTGGGACTTGGAATCAATAGTTTCATCGGCACGTTTGCATGATGTGGGGAAAATCGTTATTCCCGATTCTATTTTGAATAAACCCGGTCCGCTGACAAGCGAAGAATTTCAAATAATGAAGATACACTCCACAGAAGGCGAGCGTATTATTAATAAAGCAATTCAAAGAACGGGAGATATGGAATTCTTGCATAACGCTAAATTATTCGTTGCTTATCATCATGAGCGTTGGGATGGCAAAGGTTATCCTTACGGATTAAAAGGAGTAGAAATTCCGCTTCAAGGTCGTCTTATGGCTATAATTGATGTATATGACGCTCTTGTTTCCGAGCGTCCTTACAAAAAAATTTCTACCCATGAAAAAGCAATTAGTATTATTATGGAAGATTCCGGTAAGCATTTTGATCCGCTCATTGCAGGCGCTTTTAACAAGGTAAATGAGCAGATAAATGCGACAAAGGAAGAGATGAATGCGGCAAAGGAGGAGATGTGCTCGCCTTAAAAGGAGTTAGGTATGTCAAAAAAAGTTCAACTTTGGAAAATGGCGCAGATGGCTACACCGGATTCATTCGGAGAATCACTCACTGCTCTTCCGGATCCGGCTCTACTGAAACTGGAGCCGCAGGGGCAGGAGCCGCAACGGGTCTCTCCGGAAACGCCCCGTGAATACGACCGTTAAGCTCCGTTAAGAGCCTTGTGACCAAGGTTTTTATAACATTTATCCTTTGCTCTGCCGGCATAGGTTTGGTTTGGCATTCAAGCACTCCGCAATAGTGTGTGAGCCAGGAGGTATCTGCTTTTACGGTTCCTTTGAGCGAATCGTTGCCCAGCAAAAGACCATAGTCTGCTTTGATTGAAACTTCACGCTCACCCCAAAAAAATAGGATTCCCGCTCTGCCATGTTTATCTTTTGCCGTTTGAAAGTTCAAATCTAAAATAAAAGGTTCCGGTACCTGTAAAATCTTTACGCTTTCGTACACAATAAAATCTGCTATTTCTGCATTACCAGCGGTATTTATGTTTATAGCAGCCTTCGCAAAGTTTGCAATGAACAATAATATTATTGCAAATTTTGTAAATCTGAATGCAAAAGAAGTTTCTTTGAAAAAATTAAGCATGTTGATAAAAATAGTAATGTAATCAATGATTAACTTTATGTTTGGGTATGGGGTATGGGGTATGGGGTATAGGGTATAGGGTATAGGTAATGCAAAAAGCATTGTTTTTAAGCAGATTTAGCCGTTTTTTGTGCAGTTCCCCATACCCTATACCCTCCTAAGCGAGTAAATCAGCATTTTCTATATTTCCTTTTAAATGTCTAGCGTGCAATCACTTTTTTCTCATTTTAGAGAGCAAACGCTTTCTGCTGTTCAAGCGGGGAGTTCTGTGCAGGCTTATAATTCCAGGCTTTCTCATTTAGAGCCTCTAGCTGCAGCCCGTTTTAGGAAAGAGAGTGTTGATGAGTGGCTTGAGAAGGTTCATAAAACTCGTTCTCATAATTCTGCTAGGGAGCTTGTACGCTTAGCTAAAAAATTTTGGATATTTGGTGTTGAAAAT
>JAITUM010000100.1 GCA_031286305.1 Candidatus Fibrimonadaceae bacterium
CATAAGAAGCCAATGCCCCGCCGTATTGGGCTTGAGCTGTTCCTTCTACTAGAATAGAGGCTCCGCCTCCAGTAGCCGTGTTTCCAAGGTCTCCATGCTCAGCTTCATTGCCATAAACAGTACCGCCGTTCATGGTGAAGGTTCCGAGTACATTCACACCGCCGCCCCATGCTGCTTTGTTACCACTAATTGTACCGCCGTGCATGATGAAGGTGCCGCTACTGTTAGCATACATCCCGCCGCCGCCAGTGCTTGTTGTGTTGCCGCTGATTTCACCGCCGTGCATGGTAAAAGTGCCGCCACTAACATGCACTCCGCTGCCATAGCCACTTATAGTGTTATTCCGCAAAACTGCTCCAGCTTTCATTTCAAAATTACCATTTACCATAACAAGAGAACCAACGATATCCGCAACGTTTCCTTTGTTCCCATCAACAACTAGATTTTCAAAAATCAAACTTGCATTTGCACTCACGGTAAAAAGGTTCCCCGTTGCAGCTGCACCGCGCATGAGTGTGCGAGTTGTTGCATCGCTACTTTTTATAGTCAGTGTTCTGCCATTTGAATTACCAGATATGCTTAGGGGCGCAGTAACATTAAAATCATAGCCTATATTTATAGTCATGTTGTTGGTAGCGGTAGCATAGTCTGCAATGCACTTTGCAAGATTGGGATGATTATTTACAATACTGCCATCCGGGCAACGTGGTGCCAGCTTGAGTTGGTTCCCTTCCCATACCACAAACTGATTTGGATCGTCCGAAAAGAAATGCTGCTCAGCACCCGAGCTTGCACCAGCGGCTATAATGCCATTGTTCGCAGCAACAGTATTAACCCCAACATTCATGCCTGCAGTGGGAATGCTTGTACCGTCAGCTCCTGTGCCAAGTGTGATGTATAAGTCCTGAGTTAATAAATAAACATTGCTTGCAGTGGTTTTATTTGCCAAAGTATTACCAAAAATTTTAGCCGTACCACCGAGAGTAAAAGTAGAGCTTTTAGACACAGTCACTCCGCCGCCTGTTTGATTTGCAAAGTTGCCGCTAATTTCTCCGCCGTTCATAACAAAGATGCTGTTTTCGACAATTACGCCGCCACCACCGTCATCATATGTTCCGTCGCCTTTAGCTTCATTGTTTCTAATTATACCACCGTTCATAATAAAGGTACTTTTTGCATCATTATTTGTCCAAACAACCACGCCACCGCCCCAAGTCGCCGTATTCCCGCTAATTTCTCCGCCGTTCATGGTGAAGGAAGCTCCGAATCTAAGAAGCACTGCTCCGCCTGCAGCATTGGCGTTTCTACTGACATTATTACGCAAAACTGTACCGGCTCTCATTTCAAGGCTTCTACCTGCACCATTTACATCAACAAGAGGGCCATTGGCACCCGTAATGTTTTCTCCGCCCCCATCAATAATTATATTTTCCAAAGTCAAGGCAGCACCTTCATCTACGAAGAAGAGGGAGCCCGGCGCGGCGCGCGTTAGAGTGCGGGTTGTTGCATCGCTTTTTATGGTAACAGTTCTGTAGATTGTAACAGGGGTAATCTCAAAATCGCCTATGATTACTATTGTTTGCACATTGTTAGAGTCCAAGCAAGCTTTTAATTCACCTTGGTCCGCCACCTGATTCAATTCTGGACATGTAACTTCTTGCCCCCACGCCGCAACAGACGTAAGCAACAAGACAACAGTCAGAACCTGTGTTTTAAGAAATTTCATAACGTGCTTGGGTAATGTAGAAATTGAGAGATTACTTACCAACGTCAAAACAACGGAATTCTGATTTTTTTTAGGGGTATAACCGAAAAAGTTGGGGGAGTGGGGGTATTTTTTAAGTATTCATGGCTGGGTAGCTATGGCAAGCCGATTATTTTCCACTTCTGCTAAAACTATTAAGTCCTGCCTGACTTTTAATTATGGCGAATTCGGTATAATTAAAATCGGCTCTTCTCCAATAGTAGTTGAAAATTTACCGTTTTTGCTCACAATTTAATCCAGGGCAAGGCGAGCCTTGCCCCTACTGGCTCAGATATGTGTGGTGATTTCTATATTTGCCTCGTGTACAATCCAGACAAACATCATCGACGTTCTGTTCGTATAAGAAACTATGGCTATAACAATGGCTTTTATTCCGTAACGTTGTGCTGCGAAAATCGTGTTTGTATATTTGGTAAAATAAAAAACGACACAATGCAACTAAACGATTACGGGGAAATTGCACAAAAAGAATGGCAAAGAACCACAGAAATTCGCAAGAATGTCAAATTGCATGAGTTTATTGTAATGCCAAATCATATTCACGGAATTTTAGAAATAGTGCCTGCGCAACCAGTAGGGGCAAGGCGAGCCTTGCCCAGGATCAACGATTTGCATAGTTCCAGATTTCAGAATCAGGGAAGAGGCACGTTGTCATCGATTATTGGAGCATATAAATCTTCCGTTTCAAAGCAGATACACGAAACGGGGTTTATAGGAAAAATTTGGCAGCGTAATTTTTATGAGCAGGTTATTAGAGATGAACAGTCGTATCAAAATATATCCGAATACATAATGAACAACCCGATGAATTGGCAAAACGATGAACTTTTTCAATTACTTCTGGAGTAGAACCAAAAATTGCCTATTTTAAGCTCAATAGCAACTAAAGACTCCAAGCCAATTCTCGCACCAGTGGTGCGAGTTTCGCATCCTCCAAAGATTACCAACAGAAAATCCAGCCATGCCAAGAAATTCTTTTTGCAAATCAAATGCAAGATTCAGACAATCACACCTTAAACAAATTCACCGTCTCTCTCAACTCACCCGCAACCTTTGCCAAATCGCCTGCACTTTTGTTCACACGTAAAGCACCCTGAGCGCTCTCCTTAGCGGCGCGGCTCATGCTCACTATGTTACTGCTCACATTGCCGGCACCCTTTGCCGCCTCGTCGGCGTTTTGACTCACTTTGTTCGCGCTACGCGCTACCTCGTTTATGCCATTTGCAACACGCTTTGCCTCAGAGTTGGCCTGAACAACATTGCTTGTGATTTCGTTGCTTGTTTTGGTCTGCTGATTAGCGTGACCAGCGATTGCTTCAACAGAATCATTGATTTTAGTTATTATTTCCGAAATATCACTAATCACCATAATGGCGTTGTTTGTGCTGCCTTGAATGCCTTCTATTCTTTGGTTGATATCGTCTGCGTTTTGAGCGCTTTGGCTTGCGAGTTCCTTGATTTCGTTAGCAACAACTGTAAAGCCTTTGCCGGCCGCGCCTGCGCTTGCCGCTTCAATGGTTGCATTCAATGCGAGCAAGTTGGTTTTGTCTGCGATTTTTTTAATCATGTTGGTCACTTGACCAATCTCCTTTGCAGCAAGACCAAGTTGGTTCATTACTTCAGTTGCATCAGTTGCCTTGCTCATTGCTTCGCTGGCCACAGTGCGAACCTCACTCGTGCCGGCGGCGATTTGGCTGATGCTCGTGCCCATGCCCTCTATGGCCGCAGTTATAGTGTTCACATTGGAACTCATCTGCTCTGCTGCACCACCAATTTCATTGGCGTTTGTGCTTGCCTGGCCTGCTCCTTGCGCCATGGCATTGATATTGCTTGCCATTTGCTCTGTGGTGCCAGCTACCGAGTCGCTTTTGGTGGCGGTCTCTTCTGCACCGCTTGCTAGTTGCTGACTTATGGCTGTAAGTTCATCGCTTGAGCCGGAAAGAGTGTTTGAACTTTGCAGCAGATTTCTTATAATCCTCTGAATTTCCTCAAAGAATTCATCAACATTTTTCGCCACTATCCCTATTTCATCTTTCTGATCAATTCCCGTTCTTGCGCGCATATCGCCGTCCTCGCCTTTTTTCAGCGTTTCAACAACTTTTTTAAGCGGTTTGGTTATAGACATGTTGATGTTGAAGCCAATAGCGCTGGCAAGCATAAATATTGCAATGTTGAGCAAAATCGACTTGTTCTTGCCGCTCTCTGCAAACTCTTCATATGTCTTTTTTCGTTGCTCTGCTAATTGTGCAAGCCCCTTGCTGTGCTCCGGGCTTAATTGAACCAAAGGGACAATAATCTCTCTATATGTTGCCTCATTTTTTTTGGAGAATTCATCTATTATATAACGCTCGAATATGCCGAGAGTTAACGCCATCATTGAGGTCAGCAAAAAAGCAAGCTGAAGCCTTACGCCTATCGAAACGTTTTTCATAAAATCTACTCCATCTATTTTTTAGATTTTTCTTGCAATGAATCTAGAAAATTAAAATCAATATTAAACTACTTTAGAGCCGATTTTGCATAAAACAACATTAGTTTTTATGTTTATAATCGGAAAACTTATGATAAGCATTTGTGATATGAGCTTAGGCCATACACACCCTATCTCTGCCGGATTTTTTTGCAGTGTCGATGTTATCCGTCATCACCGTCCTCCAATTTCTGTATAATAAGGGTTATTATTTCGTAAGCTGCCACGAAATCAAAATGTTCCATGCGGTTAATTAAATCTTCTGTTCCATAAATACCGCGCAAATCATTGATAAAATCTAAGCTATCAGAATCGCCTATTTTTAACATTGGTCCCAGTTTCCGAATTAAATCCAAAGCCTTCGTTTTATCCAAAAGCTCAACAGTCTCCGTTGCTTTTTGCCTCCTTAAAAGTTGCGTAAGTTCATTCATCACAAAATTCAATTCCGTTTCAAGAATACGCATTTGTTCTTCCGGAATTATTCCTTCTTGCTTTAGCAAATTTTCAACATTATATGCGGCATCAATTAGAGCGTTTTTGCCGAGCAATCCGGCAACGCCTTTTAGTGTGTGCGCAATTCTGTGGGCAAGTTCAATATCGCCTGCTTTGATGGCATTGCTCAGGTTTTGGAATGTATGTTGATTATCCTCCAAAAAATTCTTGCACAGCTGGCGGTGCAATTTTTCATCAGCCAATAACTGCTCCTGCTCATTTATCGCGCTTGTGCCCACCGGCGTAAAATATTTAAGCAGGCATCCCCACAATTCCTGCGCTGTAAACGGTTTTCCTAAACTGTCCGGCATTCCGGCTTCCCTGTATAT
>JAITUM010000133.1 GCA_031286305.1 Candidatus Fibrimonadaceae bacterium
ACGATTAAATGACACATCCATACCGGATCTCAGAACAGGTGCATATTTATCTGCAACGGAAAAATCTACCCTTAACGGATATTTTTGAACAATTTTCACAACCTGATCGCCAACAGCAAGTCTTTCTCCAATGGTGATTTTGCTTATGCCAAGCCGCCCGTCAAAGGGCGCCCAAATTAAAGTTTTAAGCAAATTTGCCGCGGCATCTATGGAATCGGCCTCAGCCACTCGCAATTCAGCCAAAGCAGTTTCCCATTCCTGAGCAGGTATTGCTCCAGAATCAAATAGCTGTCTTTTTCTGTTAGCCGTGCTTCTGGCAAGTACCAACCTCGAATAAGCTCTAGACAGTATTGCTCTTAAATTTGCATCCTCAATTTTCACCAAAGATTCGCCGGATTTCACATTTTGCCCGTCTTTAAAATAAACAACCTGAACCTTTCCGGCAATTTCCGCCTTAATATCCACTTCCTTTGCGGGTTGCAAAATTCCAACGCCACGCACGGAACTCTTCAACTCCTCCGGCTGCACAACAACAGCTTCCACTCTAACAGCCTGCCCACCTCGTCCGCCACCACTCCTTCCACTCTGCGGCTCCTCAGATTTGCAAGCGGTTATTTGAATTCCAACGAGTATTATTAACAGGATAACTCCATACCCCATACCCCATACCCCATACCCCAACCTAACCAATCCCTTTATTGTCTGCTTCATTTTTATTCTCTTTGCTATAGCCTGTGTTTTGACGTTCTATGTTTACTTTATTTTTTTGTATATAAATATCAAATACTTTTTCTGCGTCCATGCCGGCGGTGATTGCAAGCGAGAGCCAAAAGTGTAACTGGTCAACAATTTCTATTCTAATGTTTTGCATATCCAGTTTGTCTTTGCTCCACCATTTCCAAAGTAATTCTTCGCCCAACTCTTTGCTTTCATCGGTTAAGGCTTCTAAATATTTGCGCAACCATTGGTTGACTTCCGTGTTTGAGCCTAAGGGCTCTCCGCTTTGAGCCTGCGTTCTTAGAGCTTCCATTGTTAGAAGCTTGCCATTTTTGTCACGCAGATCTTGCTTTGTGAAAACAAAGTCGTTTAAAATTTCCTGCAAGCGGAAAAGTTCTTCCAGTTTATCCGGCATTAAAGATTATCCTCCAAAATTTGCTGATACTTGCTTTGAGGGTAAGCTCCTGTTAGGCTTTCAACTTCTTGCCCGTTTTTAAAGACCTTAACCGTAGGGATAGAGCTAACATCCAATTCCACAGCCAACTCTGGAGAAACTTCGTCCAGGTTTACTTTAGCCACGACTGCTTTATCTCTATACAAGTCGCTTAGTATATCTATGACCGGACTTAGAGCTCTACAGGGCCCGCACCAAGGTGCCCAAAAGTCTACCAAAATCGGCTGAGACTGGCTGGTTTTAATTAGCTTTCTAAAAGACATCTCATCTAAATGAATAGCTGGCATAATAATACTCCTTTTGATTAGGATAATATAGTAAATACTCGGTAGTGGTTAGTGGCTAGTGGCTAGTGGCTAGCATTTTGCAAAAAAAACAGCTAAATTTGCTCAAAAACCATGGTTTAAGTATTTTAACTAGTCACTAACCACTAGCCACTACATTGAGTTAATCATTGATTACTATACAAATTTTCTATCTTCTAGCACGGTCAACTCGTAAAAGGAAAAACTGCTATGAAACACGCCGGGAAATTCAAAAAATTGATTCAGGAGCATCCGGAGCCGGATGTATGGCTTAGGCACTTGGAAAAAGATCTTATGCCATTCTGGATGAACAAAGAAGCTCGTACTTTGGAAAAAGGTTTGTTCCGCACTTATAGAAGCAACACCGGAAAAATCATCCCGGATAATCCACGCGATTATCCCGAAGAAATAAAAGCGGCTTTGGCTGATAGCGATTTAAAAGGTTTAATTGAACTGGACTACAATTTTGTTCGTGCTCATTCGCGCCAAACTTATGCTTATGGAGTAGCCTTTAATATGACAGGCAACTTGGAATATTTAAAATTGTGCAAGCAAGGCGCAGAAGCCTTGATGGAGGCTTTCGATGATGAAAACGGAATGTTCACCAGGCAAAACAAAAAAACCGGGCAATGGGGCGAAAAATATGAGCAGCGCAACAGTCAAGACCTAGCATTTTGCATCACCGGACTTGGAATGTATTATTATTTAACGCACGACGAAAAAGCCTTGTTTAAAATTATGCAGGCAAAAGAACATATTTTTAAGGATTATTTTTCTTATGGCAGAGGGTATTTTACCTGGCTTCCAAAAGCGAAAAGCAAAATTGATAACAGCGTTGAAATAGCGGCGCAGCTTGATCAGGTTTACGGTTATATGATTTGGCTTACATCGGCATTGCCCGAACCGCATCAAACAGAGTGGAAAGAATGGCTAAAGAAAATAGCATCAATTGTCATAACCCGTTTTCACAACGAAAGCTATGATGCTAATTTTGGTCATTCGGCAAAAACCATGTGGCTAATTTATGAAGTAGGCGTTCTTACAAATGAAATATCTTTTGTGATTTTTGCAAGAGAAAAAATGGATATTATTTTGCGCAACGCTTATATTAAAAAAACAGGTTCATGGGCACGATGCTTTAACAAAGATGCAACCAGAGATGAAGATAAAGAATGGTGGAGCTTTGCAGAGCTTAATCAGACATGTGCAATTATGGCATTGAACGATCCGAGTTATCTTGGATATTTGAACAATACCTATAAATATTGGTTTGATTATATGGTGGATAAAAAGCACGGTGAAATTTGGCCTTTTGTGAGCGCTAAAGATAACAAGCCTATTCTAAAATATCCCAAAGTTCATTCGTGGAAAACATGTTTTCACAGTTGTGAGCATGCGCTTTTTGGATATTTAACCGCAAGCCAGATTAAAAACAAAGAGTTTAGGTTATACTATGCGCTTAAATCTGAAAAAGAGATTAAATACAACAGGGTAAGCCCATATTTATTCAGGGCAAATATTACCAAGTACAATTTCTCGAAAAATGTTACATGTGTATCTTTTTGCTCGCTGCATTGAGTGTTCGCGCTTAATCCACTATTGTTATTGCGGGGTTTTTTCCGGTTATTTTTTTATCTCCGCAGCCACGAAGAACTTCTCGCCGCATTAAAAGAAATACTATTACTGCCAAAATCATGTAAATAACAGAAAAAGCAATAAGAGAAAAAAGAACATTAGTGCTTGAAACCCCTACAGACACAGCTTTGCTTGTTGGCATGTAACCATAAACTATCCAAGGCTGCCGGCCGGTTTCTGCTATTAACCAACCGGCTGTATTTGCCAAATAAGGCAGTGAAATTCCTGCCGTTATCAGCAATAATATTTTTTGATGCATTTTCTTTTTCAAAATAACAAACCAGAATATACCGTAAAAAACAAAGCTCAACATCACAAGCGAACTGCCCACCATCACCCTGAACGAAAGGTAAGAAATCCACACTGGCGGCACATAATTTCCAGAACCATAACGAGATTCAAAAGCCCTCTGCAGCTCTTCCATTCCTTTAACTTCCCCGCTGGATTTGTGATGAACCATAACGCTGAGCAGAGCGGGTATTTCAATTCCGGGCAAAATGTAAAGCGAAGCGGGGTCAGCGGTTTCTTTAAGATTTTTCATAGCCGCCAGTTTCATAGGTTGCAATTTAGCTACGGATTGCCCTTGAAAATGCCCGCTTAGAGCAACTGCAAGCACTCCGATAAATCCCATAAACAATGCAAATTTGAAGCTCCTTTCAAACAAGTTGGAATCATTTGAATTTTGTTTTATTTTCCATGCAGAAATTCCTAGAACAAAAAACGCCGCTGTACACACACTAGCCGCTATAACATGAGGAAACTGGTGTAAAAAATAAGGATTTAGCAGAAGGACCAAAAAGTCCACCATTTCAGCACGACCATTATTAAAAACAAAGCCAACGGGATTTTGCATAAAACTATTTGTGATAAGAATCCAAAGTGCAGACATACAGGCTGCTGCAACTACAATCCATATGCACATGAGATGAATTTCCCTTGGCAAAGTATTTCTTCCAAACATCCAAAGCCCTAAAAATGTACTTGTTATAAAAAACGAAAGCAGAGTTTCTATGGCAAGAGGCACGCCAAAAACATCGCCCACAAAACGGCTGTATTCCGCCCAATTCATTCCGAACTGAAATTCCAACACAATGCCGCTAACCACACCGGCAGCAAAATTTAATAAAAATAAGCGCCCCCAAAAACGCAAAATCCGTTCATCATCAGAATTGCCACTCCTATAAGCTACAGTTTCCCATATCGCAATGAAAAGCCCTAAACCTATAGTCAGCGGGACAAAGAAAAAATGATAGACAGTTGTTATAGCAAACTGAAGTCTAGACAGGAAAAGTATGTCTTCCATAGAGGAGAATATAGAAAACTATCCACACTCCGGGTCGTTATTCGTTTCGCACCATTTTTTTACCTCGCGGTCTAAAATAGGGGAGTTTTTGCCGCTTTTTGAATAAAGAACCAATGCAGAACCGCAAGGCGGGTATTTGCCTATTGGAAAATATCTGTGCTCGCACCAAGTGACAAATTCTTCCGAGCTGAGTACTTCTCTTAATTTATCGCCCGGAATATCATACCAAGGAGGCATGGGTTGCGTGGAAATTTTATCCCAAATAAATTGATCCCAGTACTCTACACATTCTCTGTGAAGCACCAAATTTGGCGTGTTAGTTCTTTCGTCCACCTCATCGCAAAAATATTCTTGCGCCAGTAAATATGGATAAACTTTAATAGAACTCAGCGTATCAAGGCGGACATTAAAAGTATCAACCAACATCCCGGCAAAAATTCCGGCGCCTACATCAATATTATAAATGGGTTCTACGCGGCTATCAGAATCAAAAAAAGTATTTCTAAATTTAAAGTAGTCTGGAGTGGTAGCATAAAAAAGCAGTTTTATATCCCCGATTGCCGGCATCATTATTCCCATAATCGGAATGCTATCTATAGCTTTATTTATATCTCCCAGTTGCCGATTCTCTACAGAGATTAATATTCTGCTATCACCAAATTGCGCCTTGCGAGCCGTGTCGTTTCTGTTTGAAAAATTTTCTATAAATTTATCAATGGAGTCTTCACCCCAAAAAACATCATGGTCAAAAATTGATGAAACAAAAACTCCGCCCACATCATCGCTGTATTTGGGAATAAAATAATTAGATTGCAAATCCATGGGTGCCGGCAAATATAAAATTGTTTCACCGGGATTAAATTGCTGTTTTTGCAAATTGTAAGCTCTCAGAATTTTAAACTCTTGCGGAATATAGGTTTCCGCTCTGAACTTGCTAATTGTTTTTTTTCCGGCACTGTCCCATGTTATTGATATGTTCAATTCATAATTACCGCCAACATCTGCAAGCAAATCTTTTGGGCCAACAAAACAGTTAGGATTATTGTTATGAATAATATCCGGTTCTAAAGAAAGAGACATCTCTTCTCCATTAAACGAACCTGAAATTTTTACATCTGCTTCTTCGTAAAATGCAAAACCCTGTAAGCGAACTTCTTTTAACGAATGCAATTTATCCAAACACACATTTTCCACAGGCCGCCCCGAAACAACATAGGCATAAATCCATATCCCTTGATAAGTTTCCGGATTTTCCGGGTAATAGCTCCAAGGTCCTTGACAGGAAAGAAGCAATAAAAGAATAAAAAATATTTTTTTCATAAATCATTTCTAATTTACTAAATTCCAAAAGAGTATGAACGCTATAAGATTCCTGTTGGCGGCAAGTTTGCTTTTATTTGCTTGCGAAGAAGACCCCAATCCCAAGGTTGAGGCTCGCGTGGAGCCTGTGCCCGGGCAAATAGTGATTCTGAACAGTTGCGGCATTCCGGGTGTGGCACAAGAGGCAAGCGTTATTTTGCGCGCTCGGGGTTTTGATATTCTCAGCGCACGCTCAGACCCACAGTGGGCAAATTACGAAGAAACCATTGTGGCCATTCGCAACCCTCACTGGATTGGCTATAGCAGGTTAAAATCCGCTTTGGATACGGAAAATTTTATAGTTTTACAGGACCCGCTTAGCGGAGATATAAGTGCAACTGTTTTTTTAGGCAGAGATTATAAAAAAGTTTTAAGGAGAGGTAGTCAATGAAAAGATTTCCTGCAAGTGTGAAAATTGGAGCGCAAGTTTTGTTTGAATTTGGCGCGGAGAATGTTGAGCTTTTGGATTTGCGAAAGCTCTCCAGTGTTGTGGACTGGTATTTGGTTGGCTCTTGCGAAAGCAGTGCGCAAATGCAGGCAATTTTAACCGAATTGCAAAAAGCTTGCAAGCAAGCGGGCGGCGAACCGCCAAGCGTTGAATATAAAGAACTAACACGCTGGGCTGTTTTAGATGCCGGTGATATTATGATTCACCTGTTTGAGCAAAGCCGCAGAGAAGAAATTGCTCTGGATGAATTGTGGGACCAGGCAAAGAAAGTCGCTCTTGCAAAAGAAGACTTTGCCAAAAAAACAAAAACAAAAGTTAAGACGAAAGAGTTTGTGTGAACTCCACTCCCAGCAAATGAGCTATTGCTATGCCGTAGTTCGTTATGGGAACGGACTTGCGCTTTGCTTTTTCTATTCGCGATAGAACATGTTTGCGATTAAACATGCAAGCTCCGCAATGAATGATTAAATTATACTTGCTCAAATCTTCCGGGAAATCCGAGCCGCTAACAACAGTCACAGATATATCTCCGAATTTTTGCTTTAGCAAATTCGGAATTTTTACTCTGCCTATATCTTCACCTAGCGGTGCATGTGTGCAAGCTTCTGCAATCAAAACATGCGAGTTTTTTGTTAAGCTGTCAATGCTTTTAGCCCCATTTAAAAAAGTTTCCAAATCACCTTTGTATGCGGCAAAAAGCACTGAAAAAGATGTTAATTTACTTTCCTTGGGCTTTTTCTCATATACGGTTTTAAAGGCTTGTGAATCGCAAATTATCAAGCTCGGGGCCTTGTTCAAAGCGGCTAAGGTTTTATCAATTTGCGCTGTGCTGCAACTGATAACTATGCATTTTTTATCCAGCAGTTCGCGAATGGTTTGCACCTGTGGCAATATTAGCCTGCCTTTGGGTGCCTGAATATCTTGCGGCATAACCAGCATAACAATATCGCTTTCACTAACCAAATTCCCCGTAATGTCAATCTCTTTGTCACTCGGTGCGTTTTTAATTAGAGCTTCGCGGATCGCTTCGATATTATGCTTCTTTAACGCATTCACAACAATAATCTGTTCGTCTAATTTCGATTTTAATTTGGAAACAATTTCGGCTGCATTGCTTTCCTTATCATTGACAACAATAATGATTTTGGTATTCTGTTCTTTTAAGGACGTTGCCCATGACACACCTTCTTCAATGTCTGTGTCTGCAAATACAATGATTGCCATGTCTGTTTTTTGAGCAACTTGTTTGGTTTTGGCGATGCGTTGCCGTTGTAATGGACGGTAGTGCGTTTCACCAAAACCGGCGGTGTCAATGAACATAACCGGACCAATGCCGCTGATTTCCATTGCTTTGTAAACGGGGTCGGTTGTGGTGCCTTTTTCATCGGAGACCAAAGCGACATCTTGCGATGTGAGAGCATTCAGCAAGGTTGACTTGCCGCTATTCACCTTGCCGAATATGCCTATATGAGTGGAAGTCATATCAAGAAGATAGACTTTTTTTCCAAAGAGTTTTTTTCTCTAAAAACACATCTAAAAGAACAACTATTAAGATTGAAAAAAAGATAGCCGCTACGCCACCGGCCAAAACAATTAACTTCTTTTTGGGTTTGGATTTTTCAATAGGCATCATGGGTATGTCTATAATGTCCAAAATAGGCATATCGCGAGCTTCTTCTATTTTAGCAAGTTCATATTGATTTTGCAACTGGAACATAATTTCCTGATTCATTAAAACATCGCGTTGCAATCTTGCATCTTCCAATTCATCGGTTGGGTCTAAGCGAAGCCTGTTTCTATGCCTAAATGCACGCAGATTGTCTTCTGCAGTTTTTAAATTATCCTTAATTTCCGAAAGTCTTTCTTCAATGAATTTGCGATTTTCCGTTGCTTTAAAATGCATTTTATTTTTTAAAAAATCGTTGAGCTGCCTAAATATAAAATTATTCATATCATAAGAAACTTGGGGGTCTTCAAATTCTGTGGTTAGCGTTATTACACCGCTTTTTTTATCTTGAGAAAAAACTATGTAAGAACCTTTTTTAAGAGCTTCCAGCATACTGTATTCCAATTTTATTTCCCAGTTTTCCAGAGTGGAATCCGGCTTCACTTTCCACAAGGCTTGCAAGTCAAATTCTTCCAAAACGCTTCGCAGCATATTATTTGACAAAATTATATCGCCTAAATAAGCAGAGGGGTCATCACTTTTTATGCTGGCAACTCCGGCAAAGGCAGCAAGCGCACTCAAACCGCTGTTTTGCGAGCCGCTAGAAGTTTGATAAATTATTTTCGCATTTGTTTTATAAAAAGGAGTTGCTGTGAACGCAACAGCAAAGGTTATGCCCAGCACCGAAACAAATACCACAGCAGCCAAAGCCTTGCGTTTTAAGGTTCGCTTTGCTATTGAAAAGGTTAGTTCCAACAGGTCAATTTCTTCATCATCATCTTCTGTTTGCATAAAAATCCTTTTGAGTTATATGGCAATTAGTATTACTATCAACCCTACAATGGCAGTTAAGGCTGTTGCTATGGAACCCGAAGCAGTAATCACATCTGTCACCTTAACCGGCTCTGGGGCAGGCTTAAAGCTTACATGAATTTCAGAGCCCGGATCCGGACTGGTTTTGGCCTCATTTGCTTTTACCCTGCTACCATTTGCATAGGTTAGCACAATGCGATCATTGTCTCCATTAATCGTTAAACCACCGGCTGCACTGAGGTAATCTTTGGCTTTCCAACCTTTTTTCCACAAAACATGACCCGGGCTAATCACCTCTCCGGTAACATTTACGGTTATCATTTCAGTAGGAATAAAAATAGAATCATTTCCATGCAAAGTTATATCTTTATCTTTACCATTCATTACTCTTTTAAGGTCTGCATCAATGCGATAGTTGCTGCCGGCTTTGATAAGCTCCCCTTCTTGTAAAATATCAGCTTTGCGAAATAATTTAGCTCCGGCTAAATAAGCAGAGGGGTCTAATATAGCAACTCTATTCATAAATTGCCTGAGTGTTTCTCCGGAGTTAGCAAGCGAATAAACGCCCGGATTCTTAAAGGCTCCGGTTAAACTTACCAATTCCTGTTCATAATACGATGTATCTAGTTTCACAATAACTCTATCTCCCGGTTCAAGCAGTATTCTTTTATCTTGAGACAATAAACCATCTCTTAACTGCACTTCAATTTGCGTAGTTTGCTTTCCGGATAAAAGTCTTTCTATAATTATTTCGCTTTTTGAAGCTTCCGGCAAAAAACCACCACACAAAGCTATTAAATCCAATGCATTGATTTTTTCTTGCCACTCAAAGTCCTGCGGATTTTTAACATAACCGGCAACTGAAACAGTTCGCCAATTTTTGAGAATTCTGGTGTCTAAAATAACGACTTTGTCTCCGGGTAATAGACTAAGCCTTTGCGAATTGTTTAAATCATCGGAAAAATAAGAAAAAGATGAATCGGGGTTAATTCGTGCCACAATCACTTTTTCCAAGAAAGCTTCCGGAGCCGAGCCGCCTGCTAAAGCCACAGCTTCGCTAATGCCCATGCCGCTAGACCACTTGTAAAAACCCGGATAAAAAACCGAACCTGAAACTTGAATGGAATTTTCATTAGGGCGTGTGCTTGTAAAAACAAAAATGCTATCACCGTTCTGCATTTCAAACACCTTATTGCTATCCACAAAATCTTTCGCCATGCCGGGTTCAAAAACTTCTGCAATTCCCCTTTCATTTAATCGCCAAAGGTTTATTGTGTGGTCTGTGTTTGGAAGCAAACCTCCGGCAAAGGATATCAAATCGCTAAGTGTTTCTTCGGTTTTAAGTTCATAGATAGCGGGGTTTCCTACCGAGCCTGTAGCCATTGCCAATTTTTCTGCTCTCGGAACAAAAACCAAATCACCGTCTCGCAAAATTCCTTCGCCGCTTCTTTTGCCTCTCAAAAGGAAATCGTATAGATCTACTCTGGCGGAATCGCCGTTTGCTCTGCGTATGATTATGTTTCTAACCGAACCTAAGTCGCTTGGACCTCCGGCTCTGTACAAAGCTAAAAATACATTGGCATTGCCCGGCAAATCATAACCACCCGGTCTTTGCACAAATCCCATTACGAACACTTTTGTTGGAGCCAACCTTGTGGTGCGAAGGTTCACAGAAATTCTGCCTTGGACAATACCGGAGTACACGGTTTGCAATTTTCTTGTAATAAGTCTTTCCGCTTCACCAAGGTTCAGGTTTGCAACATTTACAAGGCCTGCACCTTCAACAAAAACATTTCCCTGATTATTTACAGTTAAAGCAAATTGTCGTTCAACGGCACCCCAAAGGGAAAGTTCCAAATAATCGCCCGGCTTTAGAGGATAATCGGCAGGAACTATGCCCTGAAGCTCGTAGAATGCGCTAGGCAGGCTTTGCGAAAAAATTATCTGTTCATATCGCCTAATAATATTTGTGTCGACTTTTTCTTCTAGGGTGAGTATTTCAATTGAATCTTTTTGATCTTGCAGTTCTTGATCTTTGGCTAAAATCTCGTTAAGCGCTGCACTTTCAATTGCAGAAATTTCATTTCGTTTAGGGATCTCAGCACGTTGCTGCAAAGCCGCGATAGTTTGAGCCTGCGCAGGAGTGGGCGCTGGCGTTGACGTGGACATTGGCGTGGGCATTGGCATTTGAGAAAAAGCAAAAACCGCAGAAAACAATACGAATAATACTAAAAACTTATCCACACGGTTGTTTTTCAAAAACCGCTTGAGTGTGACATCATAGATGGAATTGGTGATGAACATTAAGGGGAATATAGTAAATGGGGTTGAGATTTAACCGGATTACTTTTTTCCTTTTCCCTCAATTTCTTTGCCAAATCGCGCAAATCTAAGATTTTTTCCTCTTTATGCTGCAATGCAGCTCTGTTTTCTATTGAAATTCTTTTGTAAACTTCGTCTCTGTGCACGGTTATGTTTTTTGGAGCCTCAATGCCCACCCTAACAAAACCTTTATCCATATCGGCTATTAAAATTTTTATGTTATCGCCTATTTGAATGCTTTCGCCTACTTTACGGGAGAGTATTAACATGCTTCCTCCTCTGCAAATATAGGTTCGTTATGAGAATATACTCCATCATCCAATAAAATTTGTACTGCCCTATACTCGGTCACATTGAACATCAGAGGGCCGGCAAGGTTGGCTGTTGACATTTCATAATCTTCATTCAAGGTGACTATAACTAAAATGCGTAAATCTTCTTTTTTGTTAATGCGCAATGCCTTCATGTGCTCTTTTGTTAAACGGGGAGCATAATCGGGTTTGAAAATCATTGGATTAACAACTACAAAGCGAATATCCGGATCGTCTGAGCAAACAAGCCATTCGAGTGGAGCGAGCGAGTGGTCCCACTCCAAGCGAAATTTGCGGAGTCCATGAAACCCCGGAAACCCCGACTCAAAAAGAAAAGTTTTATTTTGCATTCCCCATTCCTAAAATTTATTTCTGCACTTTCTGCGCTTTAAAAGTTGCTTCGTTTAAAATGTCGGCGGCTTCTTTTAGTTTTGCCAAGAATGGATTGTCTCCATCTTTATTGAGTTCTTTGAGTTCTATTTTCACACCGTCATTCACGTTCAAGAAACTCTTGGCAAATCGCACGCTGATAGCAGGTCTGTCGCCGCCGTTCCAAATTTCAAAAACCACAAATTGCCTTAGGCAAAGGAAAGGGAAAAATGGTCTCATCCAACCGGCATTCACAGATGTGACGCTGGAGAGCGGAATGGTAATTTTATCTTGTTTTGGCCCAATGCCGAGTGGGAATGGCCAAAATTTAAAAGACAGCGTTTCAAACGATATTGAATCTTTATCTGCCTCTATTATAGTGTCTTTTTTAAAGATAAAATAGAGAATTTTGCCAAGGATATCTATCCATGACGGCGCTCCTGAAATTTCCAAGAATTTTTTTGCATCTTTGTTGATTTCAAATTTGTTAAGTGATACAGCAAACATCTTTGCAAACATTTCTACCTCATGGGCTAAAGTCATCTAATAACAAATATAGATTATTTTCAAAAAAATGTCAACGAAAACAAGCTACAGGGCAGGGCCAACGCATCTAAACTTTTAAATATGGGGGCTGTCCCCCTCGCTTCAACCGCCTTTGGCGTTTTTCGCTACCCCCAATGCGGGGCTGGTTCGGCTGCGCTCACCAAACGCCCCGCAACGCCCCGATTTTGAGCAACGTTGCGCAATGGAGCCTCTGCATGCGGGTCTTCCTCTTACTTTGGTTTATGCCCCCAAATGGAAACGATTTTTGAATTCACATATTCTCTGCTATTTATCGCTCGCACAAAAAAACTTGATTGT
>JAITUM010000240.1 GCA_031286305.1 Candidatus Fibrimonadaceae bacterium
ATACATGTGTTTAGGAAGGAAGATAAACTGCGTAAGTTTAGGAGGGATTCTAGTTTTTATTGGGATGGAAGGTGGGAGGTGTTTGAGTTTGATGATTTAGCGAGGGAAACGAGGTATAGGACATCTTCGGGTACAAGGTCGCTACGGAAGTATGATAGCAAAAAACGCTTAATTGAAAATTATTTGACAAATGGAAAAGGAGATACATTAATTTCAGAACAATATTTTTGGGGAAGTGAACGCTTAGTTCGTATGATTGAAAACGGTTTGGAAAGAAAGTATATTTACGGTAAAAATTCATTGGATACGATTCGTGTAATACCATCTGATCATGGAGTACGTTCTCACTCTGGTTATGACGGAAGTGTTGGAAAAATTCCTAGCGAAAACGATCCGATGTATAAATTTTTTGCGCTGGATCCATACAAATATACCAAACATGAAAGTGATGACGATGAAAGTGATAACTCTACTTATAATGTCTTCGCTCTTTTCAAATTACCATCCGAAGGCTTGCCTAATTTTTTTTGTAAAGAAATAAGAACAACGCATGGAATGCCACCAGTAGAATGCATAAGATATACAAGAAAATATGTTTCGCAAAGGGCTAATATAAGATATCCTTATCCACATAAAAATGGGCTTTTTATTTACGGTGAAGCTGATTCAGAGTTGCCTAAAAAAATCAATTGTAAATGTATTGACGGAAAGTTTTATATTGATTATAAACATAAGCCTATAAATGAGTATATTCAAGTAGTAATGTCAGGTTGGAGATACAATAATGCAGAAAATACTTGGATGGAAAGTTGTTGGATGCAGAACGAGTTACAAAGCACTTATAATCATGAAACTTTTCATATTGATAATATGAGAAAAGCAGCAGATGTTTTCTATTTAAAATTTTTTAAGGAAGAACCTTTTGATACAGAAAAAGAGTGTTTAAGAAAAGGAGAAGAACAGCTTTTTTTATTAGAACTGGCATGGGGTCTTTGGTATCAAGATGAAAAAAAACACGGAGGAGATAGATGGGAAAATAAAGTTTATGGAGAATATAGGGAGGGCATTCGATGCACAAATTAATAATAATTATGTCAATTTTTGGTTTAGCATTTACTCAAAGCCTTTTCGCACAGTTCATAAGTGGTTATTGTGATTGCTGTGAGAAAAAATGGGCTTGCGAATGCTATCAGGATTGCTATCAAAAAGAAAAAATTACCATTGACACAAATAAGACCGGAATAATAAGAACTATTAAAAAAGTTGATACGGATAGTGGTACTTATGAATTTATTAGTACAATATCTGATATTGTAGGCAATTTAGTATTCACGGAGCGTTATATATGGAAAGAAGGTAAACTAGTACAAATGATATATAATGGCACCACAAGCAATATTGTTAATTTCCCTGATCCTTGCTACTTTGCGGTGGTTGAACCTTCTGGCGACTCTATTTTTTTTCGTTTAGATCCAAAAAGTGAATATCCTTTGCCAAAAGATGACATTGCTTTTGTGCTTTCAAAGGTGTCATCAGAATATAAATTTGTCAAGGATACTTCTGATAAATACCATTTTATAAAACGTGACAAACATTTAAAATGTAAATCTAATTACGAATAACAAGAGAGCAGAACATTATAAATTAATAAAGTTACGCCAAGGATTTGAATGTGAGAAATGTGAAAAATACAAGAAATATAAAGAATATTTAAATAATATAGAGTAGATGGTTCAATTTATTAGATGTTTGGATAAAGAGGAATCTTGTGATTAAATACACAAAAAGCTCAAAAGAAAGAAACTAAAAAAATGAACAAGCATTCTCCAAAGTTAAGGCTACCGACTCCCAAGTTTACGGGCAAGCTGCCGACTCGCTCTAAGGGTCGCGAGTATGAGTTTGCACAGGCACTCCGTTCCAGCCCGGGAATGCTTTCCCTCTTTTGCTGACCCGTGAGGGCAGCCCAAATTAGATGAGCAAACAAGAGCCTGATACACTAAAAAGAACTATCTCCCTCATCAATTCACCATAGCTTTCTGCTGCAAGACTTTTCCCACGCAAAAATTTTCTACATTATTTTCCTATTAGTTTGCGAAAGTGGCAGACTAAGTAGCGAAAGTGGCGGAATTGGCATACGCACTAGACTTAGAATCTAGCACCGCAAGGTATGGGAGTTCAACTCTCCCCTTTCGCATTAAACTTTTGAAAAGGAGAGAGCCTTGGCTATAAACCCGAAAATTAACATAAGCACTGACGAAAATCGTCGTTCAGTTGAATTTACCGTCTCTTTCAGCGAGATGGACAAACTTTTTGACAAGAATATCGGTGAATTCCGCAAACAAGTGTCCATGAAGGGGTTCCGCCCCGGACAAGTTCCAAAACAACTCTTTATATCACGCTTTGGCGATGAAGTGTACCGCGAAACCATAGAGAAAGTCATAAATGGCGACCTAAAAAACGAATTTGAGAAAATAGTCGAAACTTGGAAAACCGATGAGAAGCTTGAGATAGCGGCTCCTGCCGAGCATGAAGAACTGCAAGCAGAACGCGGGCAAGACCTGGTATACAAGCTCAACATAGCACTCAACAAACCCCTCACTGTGCAAGGCTACAAAGAGCTTGGGATCAAAGTACCGGCAATCGTGGTTGCAGAAGAAGAAATTGAAGAAATAATTCAAGATATGCACAAAAGGCTTGCAAAAGAGGTTGCAGCAAGCCGCCCATCCAAGCTCGGCGATATTGTAAAAGGCAAATACTTGAAACAAGTGATTGCCGGCGAAGAAAAAACACTCCCGGAAAACCCTGTGTTTGGCATTGAAATAAGCGAAGATATGAGCCTGAAAGACCTGAAAGAGGCCTTAATAGGTGTGAGCGCAGGCGAAGAAAAGGAATTTACGGTTAGCTACCCTGAAAACCATCAAAATCAGGAGCTAAAAGGCAAAACCGCGGAATACAAAGTTGCCATAACAGAAGTTTGCGAGCTTGAACTGCCGGCTCGAGACGAAAATTTATTCCTCATGCTCGGCGCAAAAGACGAAGCTGAATTCAAAGCAAAAGTCACAGACGAAATTCTGAAAGACAAACAGCAGAAAGCTCGGCAAATTGCAATTGAAGAAGCCTTTAACAAGTTAATAGAGAAAAATCCTTTCCCTGTTTTAGAAGAACAAATAAAGTACATGGCAGAAAAGAGCTTGCAGCGCCAGCGCAATCGTTATGCTCAAGAAGGCGAAGAAGAGGAAATTAAAATTTCCAAAGAACAGCTGGATGCCATGCGCCCTGAGGTTAGCCGCTTTATTCAAGAAGACCGCATTTTACGTTCTATAATTGAGCAGGAATCCTTGAAACCAACACAAGCACAAGTGGATGCAAGAGTGCAAGAAATTGCCGACTCGGTAAAAATGGACTTTGCTTCGGTTAAAGATACCATGCGCAAAACCGGGCAGATAAACAACGTTCGCGAGAATTTAAAACTGGAGCTTGCGCAGAACCTGTTGATAGGAGAAAGTTTACCGGAAAAAACGCAGGAGCAAGAATGATTATACCAAGCATTTTCGAAGACACAGGCAGAGGCGAGCGAGCCTTTGATATTTATTCCCGTTTATTAAAGGAACGCATAATTTTTTTAGGCGCGGGCATAAACGATGAAGTTGCCAATGTTATAATGGCGCAGTTGATTTATTTGGAATACGAAAATCCTCAAAAAGATGTTACCATTTATATCAACAGCCCGGGCGGTTATATTTCAAGCGGGCTTGCAATTTACGATACCATTCAGCATATTCGTTCCGATGTTGCAACAATTTGCATAGGCGAAGCCTCATCAATGGCAGCTATCATATTGGCCGCCGGCACAAAGGGGAAAAGATTTGCGCTTCCGCACTCCAGAATAATGCTTCACCAGCCCAAAGGTTATGCAAAAGGGCAAAGCTCGGATATTCAGATTCATGCAAAAGAGGTGATAAACACTCGCGACAAGCTCAATGATATTGTAGCAAAACACACGGGAAAAAGCACGGAAGAAATAAAGCAAAAAACTGATCGCGATTTTTACTTGACTCCGCAAGAGGCTTTGGAGTTCGGTATTATAGACGAAATATTTAAACCGAGGGAAAAAGAAAAAACGTAGGAAGCAAATGAAAAAGAAAATGGCATTTTGTTGTTTTTGCGGAGCAACAATAGATGAAGTAGAAAGGTTAATAACCGGCCCTGAAGGCATTGCTATATGCAACAGATGCATTCAAACATGTCACAGCATGGTGTTATCGGATAAGAGCGGAAAACCGATTAAACAGTCGGTTCAAAGCGTGGAACCGGAAATTTTCTTACCTTCTCCCTCGGAGCTAAAAAAGCATTTGGACAAATTTGTGATAGGTCAGGATGCAGCGAAAGTTGCGCTCTGCGTGGCTGTGTATAATCATTACAAAAGACTTTTCTTGAAAAATTCCAAGGAGTCATCCGTTGAAATAGACAAGTCAAATGTTCTCTTTGTTGGCCCCACCGGTTCAGGTAAAACGCTTTTGGCGCAAACTCTTGCCCGTTTTTTGAAAGTTCCGTTCACCATAGCAGACGCTACGGTTTTGACCGAGGTTGGTTATGTTGGCGAAGATGTGGATAGCATTTTAGTCAGGCTTTACCAGGCCGCAGATTACAATGTGGAAGCAACGGAAAGAGGAATTGTTTTTGTGGATGAACTGGATAAAATATCCCGCAAAGCGGCTAATCCTTCAATCACTCGCGATGTATCGGGCGAAGGCGTTCAGCAAGGTTTGCTAAAAATTTTAGAAGGAACCATAGCGGCAATTCCTCCAAAGGGCGGTCGCAAACATCCGGAGCAGCATTTGATTCACATAAACACTCGCAATATTTTATTTATATGCGGCGGTGCTTTTGAAAGATTAGACAAAGTGATTTCCAAACGCGTAGATTCCGGTGGCGGAATGGGTTTTGGAGCAGATGTTGTATCAAAGTACGGGAGTAAAATCGGCGAGATTCTCAGCAGATGCGAGCCGGAAGACCTCATAAGCTATGGATTGCTTCCGGAGTTGGTGGGCAGGTTGCCGGTTATAGTCAGCTTAAACGAACTGGACGAAGAAGCTCTTTTGAATATTTTGACACAACCGCAAAACGCTTTAATAAAGCAGTACACTGCGCTTTTTGCAATGGATAACATAGAGTTATCTTTTACCGAAGAAGCTTTGAAAATCATAGTAAAAAGAACGGTTGAACAAAAAACCGGAGCGCGCGGTCTTCGCTCGGTAATGGAAAAGATTTTAATGCCTTACATGTTTAACATTTCAAAAGATCGAGAAAAAACGGTTTTGAAAATAGATGAAAAAATCGTTGAAGAGGCTTTGACTAAAGGCAGAAAACAATAACAAGAGGTAACAAATTGGAAGCAGAAAAAAGCGACACAACTATCAGCAAAGAGGAAGCCGGGTTCCCTCAACCCGATTTTGATAAAATTTTTCCCGTTGTTCCTTTGCAAAAATTCGTCATGTTTCCTCGCATGGGAACAAGGCTTTCTTTTGATAGGCAAATAACTTTGAGTGCCCTCAGACGCATAGATGAATCCAAGGGTTTTGTGATTTGTCTTTTGCAAAAAAACAGAGAAGTGGATGTGCCAAAGGAAGATGAATTATATCCGGTGGGAATTTTGGCTTATGTAAAAGGAGTTTCCGGAACGCCCAACAATTTGCTTTTGGTGAATTTATTTGGAGTTTTGCCTGTTGATATAAAACAGCTCAATTGGAATGAAAAGGAGGGAGAGAGGTATTTTAGCGCAGCTGCAAAACCGCGCTTTTTAGAATTTAAAGACAAAAAATTCGCTAAACCCCTTGCGGATAACTTGCTTGCTTTAATGGAACAATATTCAAAAACCCGCCACAACCTGCCAGACAACCTGAAAGATATTCTGAAAGGTATGCCTCCGGAAGAGCGTTGCCTCATTGCCCACAGTTTTTTAAGAATTTCTGATGATGAGCATCAAAGCATTTTAGAAAGCATGTCTTTGGAAGAGATGTATGCTAAAATAGATTTGGCAATAAACACCGCTTTGGAAGTTCATAAGGTAATTTCTTTGAACAGGCAGCAGGTTGAAATAAAAATGCAGCGTTCCCAAAGGGAATACATGCTTCAGGAACAAATTTCCCATCTTCAAAAAGAATTAGATGAGATAAATGCAAACGGTCAGGATAGCGAAAATTTCTCAAAAAAAGCAAAAGAGCAAAAATTTCCGCAGGCAATCAAAGAAAGATTTGATGAAGAAATGACACGTTTAAAATTACTAAACCCAATGAATCCCGAATATACCGTTGTTCGTAACTACATAGACTGGCTGCTTGCAATTCCATTCGGCACTTATACCGAGGATGTTTTGGATATAAAAAGGGCAGCGGAAAGTTTGGATTCCAAGCATTTTGGTTTGGAAAAAGTTAAAGAAAGAATTTTAGAACACATTGCTGTTTTGCAAATGGCGGAAAAATTTAAAAACAAAGATGTAAAAAGTCCGATTTTGTGTTTGGTTGGACCTCCGGGCGTTGGTAAAACCACCCTTGCAATGTCTATAGCTAATGCTATGAATAGAAATTTAGCTCGCATATCGCTTGGCGGTGTTCATGATGATGCAGAAATACGCGGCCATCGTCGCACCTACATTGGCTCAATGCCGGGGCGCATAGTGCAGGCTCTTCGCAAGGCAAAAAGCATGAATCCTTTAATTTTGCTAGATGAAATAGACAAGATGTCAAGAGATTTCAGGGGTGACCCTGCCAGTGCTATTTTAGAAGTTCTTGACCCTGAAATAAACACCGAATTTACCGACCATTTTGTAGAAGTGGGCGTAGATCTTTCCAGAGTATTTTTTGTGGCAACCGCCAACACTCCGGATGGCATTCCCGCTCCGCTTTACGACCGTATGGAAATTGTTCGCATACCGGGTTATCTGCGTTTTGAAAAGCATCATATTGCCCGCGATTATTTAATTCCAAAAATTCTCAAACAGACTTCGCTTACTGCAAAGCAATTCAAGGTAGCAGATTCCGCTATAAACGGTATTTTACGTGAGTACACAAGAGAGGCGGGTGTTAGAGAGCTGGAAAGAAAACTTGAAACCATGGCTCGCAAGCGTGCTATGGAACTTGTTTCGGAGAAAAAATTTACTCCGCAAATCAGTCAAAAACTACTTTCAACGTATCTGGGTGTTCCGGATTTTGCAGGTCCCCGTTTAATAGACGAAAAACGTTCCGGTATTACGACCGGGTTGGCTTGGACTCCAGTTGGCGGTGATGTTTTGAGTATAGAATGCGTGCTTTTACCCGGCAAGGGAAAATTGCAACTCACCGGTCATTTGGGTGATGTGATGAAGGAATCCGCTCAGATAGCTCTTTCTTTGGTCAGGGAACGTGCAAAGAAGTATAAAATTCCGGAAGAAAAATTCCGCAAAAGCGATATTCATTTGCATTTTCCGGAAGGCGCAACCCCAAAGGACGGTCCTTCTGCGGGCATAGCCATTGCCATTGCCATGTTATCTATATTTACAGGCAAAGTT